>JAUWYT010000125.1 GCA_030615705.1 Chloroflexota bacterium | reverse complement strand
CTTCGCTCATGGCCTGGAGGGCCTGGTGGCCGGCTACCTGGGCTGGGAGGGGAGTCCGGTCGCCCGCTTCGCGGGCAAGGGAGATGTCCGTCTGCGGATGTTTCTCGGCTGGCTGGCGGGAACGGTGGTGATGGTGGGACTTTATTTCTTGGGGGAGGTTTCCGTTCCGGCCATGTGGGGAGGTCTGCCCCAGGCCATCACGGAGTGGCCTTTCAACTTGCTGCAGAACGTGGCTGGCGGCATCGTTGGGATTCCCCTGGTGCTGGCCGTGCGTCGGGCCTATCCCCCCATCACTCAGATGGGTCCTTGGAGGGAACAATAGATTCCGGTGGATGACTTCGGCGAGCCCTTCGGCGGAGTTTATCCTGAGCAAGGTCGAAGGGCTCAGGACAAGCTCAGTCGAGCCGACATAGTAATCGTGGAGAACCTCCACTACGCTTATCCCCCCTTGACGCCGGGCGGAGAACCGCTTCCCGTGCTCAAGGGGGTTAATTTGCGAGTGCGAAGGGGTGAGTTCCTGGCCCTCATGGGCCCTACCGGAGCGGGAAAGACTACCCTCTGCCTGACCCTGAACGGCATCTTGCCCCACCTCATGGGAGGCACCTTCGAGGGGAGGGTCGTCGTGGCCGGGATGGACACCAGAGATCATGGCCCCGGCGAGATGAGCCACAAAGTAGGGCTCGTCTTCCAGGACCCAGAGAGCCAGCTCTTCAACATGACCGTGGAGGACGAGGTGGCCTTCGGCCTGGAAAGCCTGGGTCTATCGCCATCGGAGATGGAACAGCGCATTGCCTGGGCTTTGGAGGTGGTCAGGTTGCCAGGACTGCGCAAACGGTCCCCGCTTCAGTTGTCGGGTGGCCAGAAGAAACGACTGGCTATTGCCACGGTGCTTGCCATGCGTCCCCAGGTGCTGGTGTTGGATGAGCCAGTAACTGGCCTGGACCCCCTGGGCCGGCATGAGGTGCTGTCCGTGGTTGAGAAGCTGAAAAGAGAAGGAGAAGCCACTGTCGTCATGGTGGAGCAGGATGCGGAGGCTGTGATGGCCTGGGCCGACCGAGTGGTGATCATGGAGCGGGGGCGACTGGTGCTCGAAGGATCGCCCCGCCAGGTCTTCTCCCAGGTGGAGTCGTTACACGGCTGGGGCCTGGCCGTCCCGCAAATGAGCGAGTTGGCCCACCTCTTCAACCGCCGGCAGGGGACATCCTTTCACTTCATCACCGAGGACGAAGCTCGTTCCGCATTGGCGGGCGAGCTGCAATCCGAAACTTGTACTGGGCCACGTGGAAGTATCCAATACCCAATACCCAATATCCAATATCCAGTATCTTTCGAACATTCATCAGCCGTCAAGGTGGAGGATCTGTGGCATCGCTACGATGATGGACCCTTGGCCCTGGCGGGAGTGAATCTAAGCGTTGAAGCCGGTGACTTCCTGGCCATTATCGGCCAGAACGGTTCCGGCAAGACCACCTTGGTCAAACACTTTAATCGCCTGCTACGTCCCACCCGTGGCCGAGTCCTCGTCTTGGGTCAACACACAACTGGTCAGAGCGTGGGGCAGTTGGCACGGAAAGTCGGTTATCTCTTCCAGAATCCCGATCATCAGATCTTCGCCCCCACGGTCTGGGAGGAGCTGGCTTTTGGCCCTCGCAATTTGGGTTTCTCAGAAGGGGAGGTGGCGGCCCGTACAACTGAAGCCTTGGCTCTCTTCAGGCTCAGAGACCAGGCCGATACCCCTCCAGCCATCCTCGGATATGGCTTGAGGCGGCACGTAACCCTGGCGGCGGTCTGGGCTATGCGCCCTCAGACCCTGGTGTTGGACGAGCCGACAGTGGGCCTGGATTGGCGCGGCACCCGCACCTTGATGGAAGAAGTAACTAACCTCAACAGCCAAGGCCACACCATCATCCTGGTCACCCACGACATGAAGCTGGTGGCCGAGTTCGCTCGCAAAGTCCTGGTCCTGGACGAGGGGCGGACTTTGGCCTACGGGCCCACCAGGCAGTTGTTTCAGCAAGAGGCGCTCCTGCGACAAGCCTTCCTGGCTCCGCCTCCCATCACTGCACTGGCTCGACGGATGCGGCTTGTCCTGAGTCCTTCGACCTTGCTCAGGATAAACTCCGCCGAAGGGCCCTATGGCCTGAGGGGTGACAGCTTGACAGTAGAAGAGTTCTACCAGGAGTACACGGCATTGCGGCGGCTTGGCCAGGGGGGATAAGAGATGAGTTTCGCCTTCGACTTATATGTGGATCGTTCCTCTTGGCTGCATCGGCTAGACCCGCGGACTAAGCTCGCTTTTGTGGTCTTGAGCAGCATCTTGCTGCTGAATTACAGCCACCTCTTAGTCTCGGCCGCCTTTCTACTGGGAATCCACGGGATACTTTGGTCTGGCAAAGTCCCGGCAAGTCGCGTGCGCTGGGCCTGGCAGAGAATGTGGCCTATTACTTTTCTCATTCTCTTCCTATGGCCCATTTTTTACCCCCAGGGGAACGAGGTTCTTTTACAAGTGTGGCGGGTTAGAATCACAACTCAGAGCCTGTTGCAGGGTCTAAGCACAGCCCTGCGGGTAGATGCCTTAGCCTTCGCCTTCCTGGTTTTGCTCTTCTCCACCGATCAAGCTCGTTTGGTACGGGGCCTGGTGAAGTTGGGATTGCCCTATGAATGGGGATTGACTTTAGCCATTGCTCTTCGGTACCTGCCGACCCTCTACGGGATATACACCACCGTGAGCGAGGCCCAGCAAGCACGCGGATGGGTAATTGGCAAAGGGGGCTTCATCCAGCGTATCAAGTCGTATCTACCCATTTTGGTGGCCGTCATCGTCACCGCTCTGCGCCTGGCCGACAACTTATCCATGGCCCTCGCCGCGCGAGGATTCCAGTCTGGAACCAGGAGGACGTATCTAAGGGAGTTGAAACTCGGCCTGGCAGACAAGATCTGCCTGCCCCTTTTCGCCGTCTCACTCATTGTCTTTCTAATCGTCCGATTTCGACACAGCCTTGGGGTCCCCTGATAGCAGGGAGTTAAATCCTACACAAAGGGGATGCCATCGCAACGAAGGCATCCCCTTCGCTTAGCGAAGAAAATTTCGAGCTTCAAGCCCTTGACAAAGTGGCACAACCATGATATACTTATGCATAAGAACCCTACGTATAACTGGAGGGACGTGAATCATGGCTCTTTACGATCAGATTCGAAAAGGAAGCACTAACACTCTGATCCTGTCTTTGTTGAGCGAAGAGCCCATGTACGGCTATCAGATCACGCAGGAGCTAAAGCGGCGCAGCGAGGGCTACTTCGAGATGAAGGAGGGCCTGCTCTACCCTGCCCTGCACCGGATGGAGCGGGACGGCTTGCTCAGGAGCGAGTGGCGAACCGTGGCTGGCTCGAGACGGCGCAAGTACTATTTCATCACCGAGAAAGGCCGCAAAATGCTGGCCAACTCGGTGACGGAGTGGCAAACCTTCATCGAGCAGTTGCTGGGGATCATCGGCAGGCGGAGGGAGCCGCAGCCGGTACCCAGATGAGAGATCCGCTGATGCAAACGCACTATCTCACGACGTATCTGATGACAATGGAAGCCGCGCTGGGCCGGCTCGAGGAGGCCCGTCGACGGGAGATCGTAGCCGAGATCGGCGGACACCTGGAGGACAACGCCCGCTGGCTGATGCTGCGTGGGCTTTCGGAGGAGGCAAGCATGGAAAAGGCAATGGAAGCATTGGGCGATCCGGCCGAGGTGGGCCGGGAGTTGAAGCAGGTGCACGGCGGGGCGACGAGGCGAGACGCCTGGCTGGCGGCGTTGCCGGCAGTGCTCCTCGGCCTGAGCATCACCGTTTCCTTACTGCTGAGGGCGCCCCTGAGCCGGTTGGTGATCGGTGGACCGACCCGCGTCCGCTATGGGCCAGGCATCAACACGGGAGGGATGGTGGTCGGCATCGGCGTGCTGCTGTTGGCCGTGCTGACCCTGGTGGCCGGCAGCGTAGTCTCCGTGGTGAGACGGCTGCCGCTCTGGGGATACACCTGGGCCGGGGCGGCCGTCATGGCCATCCTGTGTGCCCTAATTGCTGTCGCCGACGATTCGCCGTACCTCGTGTCCCCGGTGATTGACGTTCTGATCGTGATCGTCCTGCTGCTGATGATGGGGGCGGCGCTGGGGGCAGCCGGTTGGCGCGGGCCGCTGCTGGGTGGGCTGGCCGGCCTGAGCACGACCATGATCCTCAGCCTGGTGGTGGTCTCTTGGGCCTCGGCCGCCCCCTTCAGCCGCTTGGACATCGCGCTGCTGGCCGGGCCACTGGGTCTGCTCTATGGCGGGCTGCTATACGGCTTCGTTACCGGGCCGCCGGCACGACGGGCGGCGTTGCTGGCCGTCGGCGGGCTGCTCTGCCTGGGGACGATGTGGGGCGTCGAGTACAGCGTCTTCTGGCAATGGCGGCTGAGCCAAGGCCAGACCGGGCAGATTTGGACCCTGCTGGCGGTCGGCGCGGCTCTATTGACTTTCGGCCCGGTGGTCGGATTCGTGGCCCAAACGCTACGGCCTCGGGTGGCGTAGGGAAGCAGCTATGTCCAGCCTGAACCAGTACGTGTTTGAGCTCCAGGCTTCCCTTGCTCATTTGCACGCCGAGACGAGGCAGGAGATCGTCAGGGAAGTGAGGGGCCATCTCGAAGACAAAGCCCGATGCTTGCAACTGCGCGGGCTCCCGAAAGGGGATAGCATGAGCAAGGCGATCGAGCACTTCGGTGGTGCGGAGAAGATTGGCGGCGAGATGCGCCGCGTGTACGAGCGCGGGACATGGGGCGAGGCGCTCCTCGCCGCCGGCGCTACGCTGTTGTTCACGCTGCTGGCCGAAGGCCATCACATCCTGTGGTTGGCCTTCGGCGTGCGCATAGGCAGCCTCTACACCCTGGCGGCGATGGCCTTGATCTTTCTCGGCGTGTCCGCCTACGCCTGGCGAAGGGCCTTTCCTCGCTGGACGTGCCCCTGGCTGGGCTACGCGCTCCTCTGGACGCTGTATTTTTCGGGCGAGCGCACGGTTGGCCCCTACGTCTGGCCCGCAGCTCTGCTGCTCCTCGGCCTGCTGGCCCTGAGCAGCGTGGGATTCGGGCCATTGGCTGCCCTGGCCAGGAGCATCTGGCGTGACTGGACCCTTGGCTCGTTTGTGCTCTTCCCGGCGACGATGCTCCTGAGTTGGCTTTTCTTCGACGAGACCCCTTTCGCCCGCGGGGTGCCTTTCATCGTGGGGATCGGCCTCCTTTGCGCCCTGGCGAGCGCGGCCTTCATCCTGGCAAGGTCATCGGCCGCGAGGGTGACCAGCCTTGCCATAGCCACCCTTGTTTCCATGACCACCGTCTTCCTGGCCACGAGGGCCGAGTGGTTCGAGCCGGCCCTGGGGTGGTTGGCGGTTGTGATCGCCACGGCTTTGGCCTACGTCTTCAGCCCAGCGGCTATCGTGGCCGTGAAATCGAGGGTTGCCTCTCGGTGACCAACCCCCACATCTCCACAATCGGGATCGGGGGACGGCCTGACCACGCTGGGTGGTCGTTACTCCACCGACTACTATAGCCTCTGCTGACTTCTGCACTCCCCGCAGGAAGGACAGACCTCCCCGGATATGGTGCTTTTGCTTTCCCCTGACCCTTGCTGCGTTTACTTTGAGCCGCTTTGATCCTCATTTGGGCTTCACGGTCTCTTGCCAGCCCTGTTAAATAAACGTTTTTTCACTGGGCACGCCTCCTTACGCAGTTCTTGTCC
>JAUWYT010000077.1 GCA_030615705.1 Chloroflexota bacterium | reverse complement strand
GGTGATCTTGCGACCCAGAATGGGATGGCCTACGGCCTTATGAGCGGGGAAGTACTGATCCATCAGGCTGACGTGGACGCGAGGTGATAAGTTCTCGGCGAGCCAGCGCAGCACCTTTGGCGTGTCTGCCAGGTCGTCGGGTAGGACCAGGTGGCGGACGATGAGGCCCCGTCGGGCGATGCCCCCGCCGTCCAGAACCAACTCTTCGCCCACCTGGCGGTACATCTCCTTGAGGGCGGCGCGGTTGGCCTCTACATAACGTACGAAGCCCGACAGACGGCGGGCGGTTTCGTCGTCGGTGTACTTGGCGTCGGGCAAGTAGATGTCCACCACGCCTTCGAGGAGCTCCAGTACCTCCACTGTATCGTAGCCGCTGGTGTTGTAGACCAGGGGGAGGCGGAGGCCCCTCTCGATGGCGTAGGGTAGGGCGGCCAGGATCTGGGGCACGAAGTGGGTCGGGGTTACCAGGTTGATGTTGTGGCAGCCCTTGTGTTGTAGTTCCAGCATCATCTCCGCCAGGCGTTCAACGGAGACCTCGTTGCCTACCCCCAGTTGGCTGATGGGATAGTTCTGGCAGAAGAGACAGCGGCCCGTGCAACTGGAGAAGAAGATAGTGCCTGAGCCGTGGGTCCCGCTGATGGGCGGCTCCTCCCAGGGATGCACATTCCAACTGGCTACCTTGGGCTTCGCTCCTACTCGGCAAAAACCCTGCTTCCCCTGCAGGCGGTTCACCCCGCACTCCCGCGGGCAGAGGCGGCAATCCTCCAAAGAAGCATAAGCCCGCTCGATGCGGCGGGCCAGTTCACCATTGCGGTATAAGTTGAGGTGGCTGGGAAGCATCTCTTCACCTCTCAACGCCCCAGTTTTCTCACTCTCTCCCACTCGGGTACGTCCTCGTCCATGTCCGACAGTTCACGCCGCAGGTCGAAGATCTGGTCGCGCAGGAGGGCCGCTTTCTCGAACTCCAGCGACTGGGCGGCAGCCTTCATCTGCCTCTCCAGCTCCTTGATCAAACGGGCCAGCTCGTGCTTGGGTATCTCCGCCGCCACTCGGTACTCGGCACGCTCCTCGGCCACAGCCCTCACCCGGTCGGTCAGGTCGCGCACTTCCTTGACGATGCTCCTGGGCTCGATGCCGTGCTCTTCGTTGTAAGCTGTCTGGATGCTGCGCCGGCGGTTGGTTTCGTCAATGGCCCGCTTCATGGAGTCGGTGAGCCCGTCGGCGTACATGATCACCTGGCCGTTGACGTGGCGGGCTGCCCGGCCGATGGTCTGGATGAGGGCCTGGTCACTTCTCAGGAAGCCCGCCTTATCGGCGTCGAGGATCGCTACCAGCGACACCTCAGGCAGATCCAATCCCTCCCTGAGCAGGTTGATCCCCACCACCACGTCGTAGATGCCCAGGCGCAGGTCTCGCAGTATCTCCACTCGCTCGAGGGTCTGGATCTCCGAGTGCAGGTAGTGCACCTTGATCCCCATCTCGGCCAGGTAATCGGCCAGGTCCTCGGCCATGCGCTTGGTGAGGGTGGTCACCAGCGCCCGCTCTCCCCGCTGTAACCGCTGGTTGATCTGGTGGATCAGGTCGTCTATCTGGCCCCTGACCGGCTTGACCGCGATCTCGGGATCCACCAGGCCGGTGGGGCGGATGATCTGCTCCACCACCTGGGCCGAGTGTTCCAGCTCGTAGGGCCTCGGCGTGGCCGAGGTGTAGATGACCTGGCTGATCCTCTTTTCGAACTCCTCGAAGCTCAGGGGACGGTTGTCCAGGGCACTGGGCAGCCGGAAGCCATATTCCACCAGGGTATTCTTGCGGGAGACGTCGCCGTGGTACATGCCCCGCACCTGGGGGATGGTCATGTGGGACTCGTCAACGAAGAGCAGGAAGTCGTCGGGGAAGTAGTCGAGGAGGGTCCAGGGAGGGCTGCCGGGCGCGCGCTGGGAGAGGTGGCGGGAGTAGTTCTCAATGCCAGCGCAGTAGCCGACCTCGCGCAGCATCTCCAGGTCGTATTTGGTGCGCTGCTGCAGACGCTGGGCTTCCAGGAGCTTCCCCTGAGCCTTGAGCTCCGCCAGTCGCTCCTCCAGTTCTGCCTCGATGTCCCGCAGGGCCAGAGTCAGCTTCTCCTGGGGGGTGATGAAGTGCTTGGCCGGATAGATAGCGATGGCCGGGTGCTCGGTCAGCACTTCGCCGGTCAGGGGCTCTATCTCGGTGATGCGGTCTATTTCATCGCCCCAGAACTCCACCCGGTAGGCCAGGTCGCTGTAGGCGGGAAAGACCTCCAGGGTGTCGCCCCGCACCCGGAAGCGGCCGCGGGCGAAGTCCACATCGTTGCGCTCGTAGTGGATGTCCACCAGGTGGCGCAGCACCTTGTCTCGCCTGCGGGTTTGCCCCTGGTGCAGGCTGACCACCACCTTGCCATACTCTTCGGGATCCCCGATGCCGTAGATGCAGGAGACCGAGGCCACGATGACCACGTCGCGGCGGGAGAAGAGGGACGAGGTAGACGCCAGTCGCAGGCGGTCAATCTCCTCGTTGATGGAGGCGTCCTTCTCAATGTAAAGGTCGTAGCGCGGCATGAAGGCTTCGGGCTGGTAGTAATAGTAGTAACTGACGAAGTACTCCACCGCGTTGTGGGGGAAGAACTCACGAAACTCGGCGTAGAGCTGGGCAGCGAGGGTCTTATTGTGACACATCACCAGGGTTGGGCGCTGCACCTGCTCGATGACTTGGGCCATGACATAGGTCTTCCCTGTGCCTGTGGCCCCCAGCAGAGTCTGGTGCTTGTAGCCCTTGCGGATCCCCTCCACCAGCTTCTCGATAGCCTGGGGCTGGTCGCCGGTGGGTTGGAAATCCGATACAAGCTGGAAGGCCATAGTCTCTCCTCGCCATTAGAACTGAAGTTCGGCAGGGAATTTGTGCGAAGTCCGGGGGTAGCTACTTAGCAGCGGGAAGTTGTTGCCGGAGAAGGTCGCTTGCGAGGTGACTGATGGTAACGCCTTTCTGCCTGGCTTGTGCTCGAAGCACTCTGGCCACGTCCTCATCAATCTCGATTTCGTAGCGTCGCCTTCTAAACTCGACCATTGCCTCCACGGTACGAAAAGCACCCGGGTAGTCCGTGGTGTCGTGCGTGTCCCAAAATTCGGCAGCCTCCTCGTAGCTAGCAAACTCTTCGGGCATTGGGTCAACGTGCTTCTTTTTGACCATCATAAAACCTTTTGTCACGCTCATAGCTCTCTACGAACGCCGTTGCGGCGCCAGTTATGCCCCAAGTGTGGCACGCTGCCATCGGTGAGGGTAGTACCCACACTCAAGTGGAATTATAATGGACTTGTCCGCTTTTGTCCAGCTAGACGCGTTGGCACTCAAAACAAAAGGCTCTGGCGAACCATCCACCAGCCCCTTCTGCCTTGCGATCTATTTGGGGGTATGGATTTCTAGGCCCTGCGCCTCCTGACCAGCGCAACCGTGAGAGCGGCTAGCCCAGCCAGCGCCGCCAGCCCCACCCACGGCGCCTGTCCTGAGCGTAGTCGAAGGGCCAATAGCTCAACCTTGTTCACCGGGACGATGACACTGCTTAATTCATAGGCCCTTATGAACTTCCCGCCTATGCCAGGCTCTAAAGATCGTCACCTCTCGGGCCTCATCGTCAGTGGTGTAGACAATCCGATAGTCGGTCACCCGACGGCTCCAATTGTCAGGCCCACTCAAGGGTTTTGCCTGGGGAGGCCTCGGATTCTCCGCTAAAGCGAGGATGGCCTCATACACTCACTTGAACAGAGTTGGAGCTCGACGGAGGCGCCGCAGGTCACGCTCCGCTTTAGGCTTGTCTTGGAACCAGTACACGCTTCTCCTCTAGCTCTGCCATGAATTCTTCCAACGGCCGGGTGAGTTCATAGGAGGCCTCATGGATCTCGTGGAGATCCTCCAAGTCTTCCAATCTCTCAATCAGACGCTCGAATTGGTCATACCCCACCAAAACCGCACGCGGATCGCGATGATGCGTGATGTAGAGCGGCTCCCCAGTCTCACCGATATTGTTTGAGATCTCGGTGAAATGGCGCCGGACTTTGGTCGCCCCCGTAATCCTGGTGGTCATGCTCTCACCTCCAAACTAAAAGTCTCGCACATTCAGTACGAGGTATCGCGTGAACCGATCATGTCTTAACTTACCAAGGGCAGGCTGTCAATGCCACACTGATCTGGGGGCGCCTGCATCGCTACGGACAACAGGGCCAGGTTGAGGCTTCGTCGCGAGCCTTCGGCCCGAGGGCTTCGGCCAAGGGCTTCGACCGAGGGCTTCGACCGAGCCCAGCCGAGGTCCTCACCCGAGGTCCTCAGCCAAGGTCCCAAGGCCGAGGGCTCAGCCGAGCGATCTCGCCGCATCGTTTGCCCCACACACTAGCCACCCGTTTGCCGAACGAGGAGATACCCATCACCTCGCTTCAGCGTCTGCTGGGCCACGAGAAGTTGGCGACGATATTCATCTATGCGCGTGTGCATAACGAAACCGTGCGGCGTGACTATGAACGCGCCCAGGCACGTCTGTCGCCGGCGTCGTCGTGGGCGGATCAATCCTTCAACGCCCCGACCCAGACAGCGGAGCCTCAACCTGCCCTTGCGGGGGCCAACTGCGTGTAACGACGTGAGCCTTCGGGCTGAGGCCCTCAAGGCCAAATGCTTAGCCGAACGGCACAAGCCTGGCCAAGCTTGTTGCCACGGACTGACATTCCCATTCCGTTGATTATGGCGATCCCCAGTCGACGGATGGGCATGTCCCCAGTTTGTGGCACCCCTAAACGCCCGATTTAATACTGACCCGATATTGTGGTATAATAAGGGCGACTTCTCCCAATCCCATGGAAAGGACAAAGTATGAAGACCGCTGTCATCATCCCCACCTACAACGAAAGTGACAACATCGAGGCCCTGGTAAAAGAGATTTTGGCTCTGGATGGCATCACCGAGATCATCATCGTTGATGACAACTCGCCTGACGGCACGGGAGAGATTGCCGATGAATTGACAAAGGTGTATCGAGGTGTCAAAGTCATACATCGCCCCACCAAGCTGGGTTTGGGCACCGCCCATATCGCGGGCTTTAAAGAAGCACTGGCCTTGGGAGCCGACTGCATTGTGACCATGGACGCTGATTTCTCTCACCACCCTCGTTACATACCCGATCTGGTGGCCGGGAGCTGGGATGCCCAACTGGTTATCGGGTCCCGCTACGTTGATAGGGGGGGTACAATTAATTGGGGTTTACAGCGGCAGATCCTGAGTAGAGTAGCCAACACCTTTGCTCGCTTGGTCCTGGGCCTCAAGGCTCATGACTGCACAGCCGGCTTCCGCTGCTATCGCCGGGAGGTTCTGGAGTCCATTGAGCTGGATGAGATTTTCTCCGACGGCTACTCCTTCTTAATCGAAATGCTCTATAAGTGCCAGCAAAGGGGATGGGAGATCGGCGAAGTGCCCATCATCTTCGAGGACAGGCGCCGCGGAGCCTCCAAGATCTCTCGCCGCGAGATCTTCAAGGCCCTCTACACTGTGTTGTGCTTGGGCTGGGAACGTGTCTTTTCTCAAGGTTAGTTGAGCAAAGGGCAGTCAATGGAATACGTGGCCTGCAACCTCTGCGGCTCAAGGAATAGCGAGGTCCTTTACCCCAGCACCTTGCCAGAAGGCCTGACTGCTGGGGACATCGAACGCTTTCGTCGTACTAGCTCCAGCTACGGCAAGCACCATACCATCGTCAAATGCCGGAACTGCGGGTTAGTTTATACCAATCCACATCGCAAGGCGAACGCCATCCTCCACAACTATGAGGAGGTCGTTGATAAGCTTTGCGTGGAGGAGGGAGAGGGGAGGGTATTGACCTTCCGGCGCAATCTCCGTCCCTTGGAGGAATTGATGCCCCCTGACCAAGGCTGGAGATTGTTGGACGTGGGCTGTCACATCGGGGTATTCCTGGAGATCGCCCAGGAGAGGGGCTGGGAGGCTTGGGGGGTCGAGCCCTCGCGTTGGGCAGCCAGGAAGGCTCGGAGTAAGGGCTTGCGGGTGATAGAGGGTACCCTAGACAACGTACACTTAGCCGAGGAATCCTTCGATGTGATCACCATGTGGGATGGGATCGAGCATCTCACCGATCCCCTGAGGGAATTGAGAGAGAGCTATCGTCTTCTGAAAAAGGGAGGGCTCATCTGCATTCATACCATGAACATCGAGAGCCGTTTGGCCAGGCTGATGGGGTCTCGCTGGCCCTGGCTGATGGAGATGCATCTCTATTATTTTTCCTCCTCGTACCTTAGGGGGGTGCTGAGGAAAGCAGGCTTCACCGTGGTGAAGATGGTCAATCAGGGGCGCTTCCAGCGCCTGGGATACCTGGTTACCAGGATCAAGCCCTTTAGCTCCCTCATCGCCAGGGGGATGAGCAGGTTGGTGGCAGCCCTGGGCCTGAAGGACAAGGCTGTGCCCATCAACCTGGGCGACCTCTTTACCGCCTTCGCCCGAAAGGATCAGGTTCCATCCCCTTCTTAGACCTTACCCAAGTCTTTTAGCCGTTGCCAGGCGATGCGGGCCGTTCATACGTGACGTTTGGTCGAGACAAAGTGCGATAGACATCGCTGCGATGGCGAACGTAGTGAATGAGAACCTCCCTGGATTCGACATCAACCCCGTAGATGATCCGGTGAGCACCTACCCGAACTCGATATAGGCCTTCTGTGCCGGACAGTTTGATCGATTGCCGAGGGAAGGGATCATTTGCCAGCGCTTCGATGCGAGCAACCACCTGTGGCACAAATTGCCTGTCCAAGTGGCGTAAGTCCTTCTCCGCTGACCGCTTGAATTTGATCTCAAAGAAGGCCATCTTCTCTCAAACGCTGCTTGACCTCATCGAAGCTTACGGTTTCTTCTTCCCGTCGCTCAGCCACAATGGCCAAATCGTGAAGGTCTTCTAGCAGCATTTCATACTGCTCCAGTGGGATAAGTACGGCTGTCTTTTTGCCTTTCGCATCGATCACGTACTGTTCTCGTAGCTGAAGCATCTCTCTTCCTTTCTGTTGTCGA
>JAUWYT010000288.1 GCA_030615705.1 Chloroflexota bacterium | reverse complement strand
TGCCACAGCCTGTAGGGCCCAGTAAAACACACAGTTCACCGTCTTCGATTACCAGGCTGAAGTCGTCCACAGCGTGGGTTTGGCCATACCAGCAATGCAAATGCTCCAAAACAACCTTGGACACAGTTATTCCTCCGCTTGATCAGTGCCTATCTCATCCGTCCGAAGCTCATGCCCCTGACCAGCTCGTTGCGCACCAGGATGGTGAAGATGACCACCGGCAGCATGAAGAGGATAGACCCAGCCGATAACAACCCCCAGTCAATCCCCATTAACGTCTGCATCTTCGACAACCCTACCGTGGCCGTCTCCGCGACCCGCGTGGTCAACGATACGGCCAGCAGGAACTCATTCAGGGATTGGATCAGGCAGAAGATGGCCGTCGTGGCCAGGCCGGCCCGGGCCAGCGGCAGGCTCACCTTCAGGAAAACCTGCGGCGGTGAGTAGCCGTCGAGCATGGCCGCCTCTTCCAATTCAGGGGGTATCTCGTCGAAGAAGCCTTTTAGCACCCACACCGCAAACGAGATGTTGAACAGGCAATAGACCAGGATCAACGCGATGTGCCTATCCAGCAGCCCCAGCGTCCGAAAGACCAGATAGAAAGGCACCAACACCGCAATCGCCGGCAGCATCCGCAGGCTGAGGATCCAGAACTGCAAGAAGTCGCTGCCCTTGATCGCGTAGCGCGAGAACCCGTAGGCCGTCAGGCTCCCCAGGACAATCGAGATCACCGTCGAGCTAATGGCGATGATGAGGCTGTTACGCACCTGCAAGGGGAGGTCCGAATTGAAGGCGTTGATGTAGTTTTGCACCGTCGGCCTGAATATAAACACCGGCGGAACGGCCAGCAGTTCGAGCTTGGTCTTAAACGACGAGAGTACAATCCACAGCAGCGGAAAGAGAAACATAGCCGCCACGAACAGAGCGAGAACGACGCCGAGCACACGTTTGAGTCTCTTCATTGCATCACCTCTACAAGCCGGTAGGGATCTGTTCGGCCCTGGTGGGCGTGATCAGTCTAACCAAAATGTTGGTCACAATGCTGATGATGATGACCAGTACCCACGAGAGCGCGGCTGCCATGCCAATATTGAAGAACATGATCTGGTGGCGATAGCCCAGGATCGAGAGGGTGGACGTGAAGTTCCCAGGGCCGCCCCCCGTCAGTATGAACGGCGAATCGAATAGCTTGAGTGTGTCAATGGAGCGGAACAGCAAGGCCAGCAACAGCGGGAAGCGAAGATATGGCCAATAGATCTGGCGGAACTTCAGCCAGGTTGAGGCACGATCGAGGGTGGCGGCCTCCTGCAGCTCCGTCGGTATCGTTCCCAGACCAGCCAATACCAGCAGAGCTACAAACGGTGTCCACTGCCATACATCCACCACCACCACCGCAACCTGCGACCAAAACGGGTGGGCCAGCCAGGGAATGGCCGGGAGACCCACCCGAGTCAGTGCGTAGTCAACGATCCCAAAGGTCTGGTCGAACATAAATCGCCAGAACAGCCCCACACAGAAGGGAGCGAGCATCATCGGCAGGAAGACGATCAGCCTGATGACGCCCATGCCGGTGAATCGCTGGTTCAGCACAAAGCCGAGCAGGATACCCAGCACCACTTCGATGGAAACAGCCGCTATCGTAAACTGCACCGTGACCCGGGTGGCCAGCCAGAACTGGGGATCGGTGAACATGTTGATGTAGTTGCCCAGGCCAACCCAGATCGGTCTGCTCCCCAGCGAATAGTTGAACAGGCTGACACCGAGGGAGAACATGAGCGGGACAATCGCCAATAGCAACAGCAGGCCAAGGGTAGGGGCAAACAGCAATCGCCGCCACCATACATCTCTAAGACCTGCCGCCGCTTCCACAGCCGTAGCTGGTCCTTCCCTCTCGCTAACAATCGCCTCTTGTGCCATTACGCCTCCTGAGCAATGGTCAGATAGTCCTTGGTCTGGTGGTCAGATAGTCATTGGTTCATTGGTCATTAGTCAGGGCACCACCTTATACCTTCATCCTGCGTACAACTCCAGCGTCTTCTTGGCCAGCAGGAATCCGCGCTTGACCAGTTCCTCTGTCCCCTCCCAGTTTCGGTCCTCGTGCTCGATACTGAGCACAAAGTCGTACCCCACGTCATAGAGGGCCGCCACGAGCTCTTGCCAGTCTATCAGGCCCTGCCCTGGCAGGCGCGGTATCTGCCAGCGGAAGCCACAGCCCAGGATGCCATCCTGGTAGAACATCTCCTCGTCTATGTCCATGTCCTTGGCGTGCACGTGGAAAATGCGGTCGCCGAAATCGTAGATGAAGCGGAGGTAGTCAATCTGCTGCCAGACCAGATGCGAGGGGTCGAAGTTGAGGCCGAAGTTGTCGTCGGGCACGGCCTCGAACATGCGGCGGAGAAGGGCGGGCGAGTGAGGCAGGTTGGAGCCGCCCGGCCAGGTGTCGGCCCAGAGCATGGGGCAGTGCTCGATGGCGATCTTCACGTTGTGCTCGGCCGCGAACCTGACCAGCCCCGGCCAGACCTTCATAAACTCCTCGAAGTTGTGATCCAGGTGCTTATTCCAGTCGCGCCCGGTGAGCTCAGGGTTCCAGCACCGCCCCACGAAGGTGCCCACGATGTCCACGCCCAGCATCTCCGCGCCGACGATGACCTTCTTCAAATGGGCGATGACGTGCTCGCGATGCTCCAGGTCGGGATGGAGAGGGTTGGGATAGTAACCGAGGGCCGAAATCTCCAGCCCCTTCTCGGCCAGCATGCCGTTGATCTCCGAAGCCTTGGTTGGAGTCAGCGAATCCACGTCAATGTGGGCGACTCCGCCGTACTTGCGGTCCTTCCCTTCGCCGGCCGGCCAACAACATACCTCCAGCATCTCGAAGCCATTTTCCGAGGCCCACGTTGCCACCTCTTCCAGGGACAGGTTCGGAAAGGCCGCGCTCATCACGCCGATCTTCATTGTCATACCCTCCCTGAGTAATGATAATGGGAAGCTAGCACTCGATCTCTACCCACCTTTGCTCCCGCGCGCT
>JAUWYT010000070.1 GCA_030615705.1 Chloroflexota bacterium | reverse complement strand
GGGGCCGTTGCGGTGTTTGGCGACGATGACGTCAGCTATGTTTTTCAGCTCCGTGTCAGGGTCGTACATCTCCTCACGGTAGATGAACATCACCACGTCCGCATCCTGCTCAATGCTGCCGCTTTCGCGTAGGTCGGAGAGAATGGGAAGGTGATCGTGACGGGCTTCAACGGCCCGGGATAGTTGGGAGACAGCCACCACAGGCACGTTCAGCTCTCTAGCTAACCCTTTGAGCGCCCGAGAGATGGAGGAAATCTCCTGGACGCGGTTCTCCGCCCGGACGTCTCCTCGCATCAACTGGAGGAAATCAACGATGACAAGATCGAGACCATGCTCGGCGTGGAGGCGGCGAGCCTTGGTCCGCATCTGCAAGGCGGAGATAGAGGGCGTGTCGTCAACGAAGATAGGGGCCTCCGAGAGGATGCCGGTCGCCTGGACGAAGAGGGGCCACTCATCGTCCTCGAGGTTGCCCAGGCGCAATTTTTGGGAATCTATGCCCGTCTCGGCCGAGATAAGGCGCTGCACTACCTGCTCGGCACTCATCTCCAGGCTAAAGAAAGCCACGCGCTGGTTGAACTTGCGGGCGGCATTTTGGGCGATAGAGAGAACAAGCGAGGTCTTGCCCATGCTTGGCCGCCCTGCCACAATAATCAGGTCGGAGGGCTGCAGACCTCCCAACAACTTGTCCAGCCGGCGGAAGCCTGTGGGGATGCCAATAAGCTCGCCACGGTGTTGATACAAATAGTCTATCCGATCGTAGTAATCCCCGATTATCTGCTTGATTGGCACCAGGTCGCGGGCGATGCGGCGCTGGGAGACCCCAAACAGGACCTGCTCGGCCCTGTCAACTACCTCGTCCACGTCTTCGGCTTCCTCGTAGGCAATGGCCGCGATCTGCCCCGCTGCGCTAATCAGTCGGCGCAGGATGGCTGTGCGCTCCACGATGCGGGCATAGTACTCCGCATGGATGGCCGTGGGCACAGCATTGATCAGAGAAGTGATGTAGGCTGCCCCGCCCACCTCCTCCAGTTGGCCGCGCCGCTCCAGCTCATCGCAAAGGGTGACGAAGTCGGCTGGCTCCCGCCGGTTGTGGAGATCCCCTATGGCATCGTAGATCCAGCCATTTTTCTCCCGATAGAAATCCTCGGGGCAAAGAAAGGAGGCCACCTTGAATATAGCATCGGGATCTATGAGAAGCGATCCCAGGGCTGCCTCTTCCGCCTCGGTGTTATGAGGCGCCATTCTCTCTGACCTGTTCATCGTTCCACCGTCATATTAACAGTAGCTGCCCTCTCAGCTCTCCTCTTCGCCCAGGGCATCGAGGTCAAGGGTGTCAACGAAATCGCGGAAGGCCGACAGCTTATCCTCATCAGAAGGGCTCATTCCTTCGTCAGGCATTATTGCGGCTTTCTCCATCACTGACTCGGCCACGAAGATAGGGGCTTTGGCCCGCACGGCCAGAGCGATGGCATCGCTCGGTCGGGAATCTACCTCTAGGGGATGACCGTTGTTGTCCAGGACGACGCGGGCATAGAAGGTGTCATTGCGCAGCTCGTTTACCAGGACGTGGGACACCTTGGCTCCCATCTTGGTGATAACCGCTTTCAGTAGGTCATGGGTGAGGGGGCGAGCCAACTCGACCTCCTGTAATTCGAGCGTAATGGCCTCAGCTTCGAAGGGGCCAATCCAGATAGGCAAATACCTTTCGCTATCCACATCTTTTAAGATCACCACCCGATGCTGGGACATCAAGCTTGCTCTTATGCTGTCAACAGTTACCTCGATCATTCTCCCTGCCTCCTCTCCCGCTCGTCCTATGAAGCGACCGTCGTTTCCTGACACTTGTGATTATACCACAATAGCTCGGAGCACACAAATTGTATTTGTCCAATGATTCTTCCCAATCTCGAAAAGTTGTTGTATAATTGCTCCGGAGGTCGCCGGAGATGATACATGGGCAGAAAACAAAACTCAGGGCGATAGAGCGGGAGGACATTTCCACCTTTGTCCGTTGGTTTAACGATCCAGAGGTCCGGCAATACCTGGCCATGTACATGCCGATGTCAAAGGCCGAGGAGGAAAGGTGGTTTGAGGAACAATTGGCCGATCAGAGCAGCAGGATATTCGCCATCGAAACCCATGAGGGCGTGCACATCGGCAACATCGGCCTGCACAGCATTGACTGGAAGAACCGCAAGGCCGTCCTGGGCATCGTCATCGGCGAGAGGGAGTATTGGGGCCAGGGCTACGGCAGCGATGCCATCAGGGCCCTGCTGGGCTTTGCCTTCGGCGAGATGAATCTGCATCGCGTCTACCTCACCGTCTACGGTTACAATGAGCGGGCCATTCTCTGCTACGAGAGCTGCGGCTTTCGGCACGAAGGCCGGCTACGAGAGGCCCGCTTCAGCGATGGGCGGTATCGCGATGAGCTGATGATGGGCATCCTGCGGGAGGAGTTCGAAGCCAGTCAATCGGAGGGAGGGAGATGAAAGAAATCACGGTGAAGATGTACGGGGAGCTAGCGATTTTTGGGGGCTCGGGGAACCCGGCCCTGACCCAGGAGATTTGTGATTACTTGCAGGTGCCCCTGTCGCAGGCAGACATTATAGACTTCCCAAATGAGAACGTCTTCATCAGGCTGCGCCAGAGTGTCCGCGGGCGAGACGTTTTCCTTATCCAGCCCATGTGCTCGCCGGTGAACAGGAACATCATGGAACTCTTGATCACGATTGATACCCTGAAGCGGGCCTCCGCAGGGCGGATCACTGCGGTGATACCCTTTTATTCATATGGCCGCAGCGATAAGAAGGACCAGCCCCGCGTGCCCATCACTGCCCGCCTCATTGCCGATATGATCACCGTGGCGGGGGCCGACCGGTGGATGACCATAGACCTTCATGCAGGCCAGATTCAGGGGTTCTTCAGCATTCCGGGCGACGAAATAACGGCTTTCAATATCCTCAGCGATTACTTCGTGAAAAAGAACCTGCCCGACGCTGTAGTTGTCGCCGCCGACCTGGGATTCGCCAAAAAAGGCCGCAACTTCGCCGAGAAGCTGGGTTTGCCCCTGGCCTTCGTGGAGAAACGTCGAAGCATCACTGATGCGTCCAGTAAAGCGCTGACGCTCATAGGTGACGTGCACAACAAGGACGTGATCATCGTTGACGATGAAGTGGATACGGCGGGATCACTGATGGAAGCCGTGACCATCGTCAAACACCACGGTGCTAAAGATATCTACGCCAGCTTTATCCACCCGATATTCTCTCCACCGGCAGTGGAGCGCTTGCGAAAATGTGAGATCAGAGAGATGGTCACCACGGACACTGTCCCCATCCCACCCGAGAAGATGCTACCCAACATCACCATCCTCTCCGTGGCTCCTTTGCTGGGCGAGGTTATCCGCCGCGTCCACCTGGGGATTTCAGTGGGCGAGTACATGAAAGATGTGCCCGGTTAGTCAAATACAAAGATCAAAGTCAAAGTTGAAAGTTCACGATGAGAGTTGGTTAGAGCATGTTTAAGAGTTTGCTGAGTAAGGTTATTGGGGACCCCAACGAGCGGGAACTGAACAAGCTGCGGCCCTTCGTCGAAGTCATCAACGCTCTTGAGTCTGAGTTCGAGACCCTATCCAATGAAGAGCTCCGTGACAAAACGACGGAATTCGCCGGCCGGCTTCAGGCTGGCGAGTCCTTGGACGATCTTATAGTAGAAGCCTTCGCTGCAGTGAGGGAGGCGTCCAAGCGCACCACGGGCATGCGCCATTTCGACGTGCAACTGATGGGCGGCATGGTGCTGCACGAGGGCAAGGTGGCCGAGATGAAAACCGGCGAGGGAAAGACCCTGGTCGCCACCTTGCCCCTCTACCTCAACGCTTTGGAAGGCAAGGGGTGTCACCTGGTCACCGTCAACGATTACCTGGCTAAGCGCGACACCCAGTGGATGGGCCCCATCTACCACCTTTTGGGTCTCGCGGTGGGGGTTATCCAGCATGAGTCAGCCTTCCTCTTCGACCCTGGGTACCTGGCCGACGATGAGCGCTATCAGCACCTGCGGCTCGTGAGCCGCCGTGAGGCCTACGAGGCTGACATCACCTACGGCACCAACCACGAGTTCGGCTTCGACTACCTGCGGGACAACATGGTCCTGGATCTCTCCCAGCAAGTGCAGCGGGGCTTTCACTACGCCATCGTAGATGAGGTGGACTACATTCTCATAGACGAGGCTCGTACTCCTCTCATCATCTCCGGCCCGGCTGAGGAACCGGATGCCAACTACCGCCGTATGGCCGATCTCGTCCCCCGCCTTCGGCCCGAAGTAGATTACGCCATAGATGAGAAGGCCCGGGTGGCGACCCTCACCGAGGAAGGAATCGAGAGGATCGAGAGTTGGCTGGGTGTGGACAACCTCTATTCCCCGGAGAACTTTACCCTGACCCCCTATGTGGACAACGCCTTGCGAGCTCAGACTCTCTTCTATCGCGACCGTAATTACATTGTAAAAGACGGGCAGGTGATCATCGTTGACGAGTTCACCGGCCGCCTGATGTACGGGCGGCGCTACTCGGAGGGGCTGCACCAGGCCATCGAAGCCAAGGAGGGGGTACAGGTGCAGCGAGAGAACCTGACCCTGGCCACCATCACCCTCCAGAACTACTTCCGCATGTACGAGAAGCTGGCGGGCATGACGGGGACAGCGGCCACCGAGGCCGAAGAGCTACACAAGATCTACGGCCTGGACGTGGTCGTGCTGCCCACCAACGTCGAGTATCGGGCTCTGGAAGGGGAGTTGATCACCCAGAGAGAGCGGCGAGACGGAGTGGAGGTAGTAACCTATCAAAACCCCACTAATGACGAGCTGTACTACAAGCGCATTGATTACCCCGACCTGGTCTACAAGAGCGAAGAGGCCAAGTTCCGAGCCGTGGTGCGAGAGATCGGGGAGCTGCATGAGCAGGGGCGACCCGTGCTGGTGGGGACCGTCTTCATCGAGAGATCTGAGATGCTCTCGGAGATGCTCAGGCGCAAGGGCGTCCCTCACCAGGTGCTTAACGCCAAATACCACGAGAAGGAGGCGGTCATCATCAGCCAGGCCGGACGCCCGGGCGCGGTGACCATCGCCACCAACATGGCCGGGCGGGGCGTGGACATCAAGCTGGGGGGCGATCCAGAAGGCTTGGCCCGGGAGCACCTGCGCCGCCAGGATGTGGACTTGACCATGGTCTCTCAACAGCAATGGGCTGAGGCCCTGACCCTGGCAAAAGAAACCTGCGAACAGGACCGCGAGAAGGTACTGGAACTGGGTGGCCTCCATGTCCTGGGTACCGAGCGCCATGAAGCGCGGCGCATTGACAACCAGTTGCGCGGCCGCTCTGGCCGTCAAGGTGACATTGGCTCCTCCCGTTTCTACGTCTCCCTGGAGGACGACCTGATGCGCCGCTTCGGCGGGGAGAGGGTCAAGGGCTTCATGGAGTGGGCGGGGATGGAGGAAGACATCCCCATCGAGCACGATTTGATCACCAAGTCTATCGGGAATGCCCAGACCAGGGTAGAGGGCCACAACTTCGACATCCGCAAGCACCTCCTGGAATACGACGACGTAGTCAATAAGCAGCGAGAGATCATCTATGAGCAGCGCCACCAGGTGCTTAGCGAGGAGAATCTCAAGCCCATCATCATGGACATGATCCTCGGGGAACTTGCCGGCCTGGTGGCCCTTCACACTGCTGGATACTCTGACGATTGGGACCTGGAAGCCTTGCAGGCGTCCGTGCGAACTATCATGCCCCTGCCGCCTTCTTTCACTTCGTCCGGCTGGGAGAAGCTAACGCCCGCGGAGATCGAGGAGCAACTTCTGAAACTGGCCGAGAGGCTCTACGAAGAAAAGGAGCAACAACTGGGTGCGGAGGACATGCGTCGGGTGGAGCGCCTGGTGATGCTGCGGGCAGTGGACAGCCTATGGATCAGGCACCTCACCGGGCTCGATGATCTGCGAGAAGGCATAGGTCTCAGGGCTTATGGCCAACAGGACCCCTTGATGGCCTTCAAGAGAGAGGCTCACGAGATGTACGAGGACCTCCTGGCTGTCATCCAACGCGCCATAGTGGGCGACATCTACCGGGTCAGTTTGGTCAGGGAGCCGCAGCCGCGCCCTATGCGCGAGATGCGCACCGACGTGGAGGCTCAGCGCGCCCCCCAGCCGGTCAGAACGGCCGGGGCCAAGGTCAGGCGCAACGACCCCTGTCCCTGCGGCAGCGGCAAGAAGTATAAACACTGCTGCATGCGCAAAGAGCAGGCTTCGGCCCCCAGTGCCAACGGAGGGAAGGCATCCCGCCGGTCGAAACGCCGCAGGCGCAGATGAGGAATGTGCCTCATAGCGAAGGATAGCTGATATGGCCATCACCACCTTTGCTCAATTGATGAAGGAAGCGAGAGAAGTAGGGCCCAAGACAGTGGCCATTGCCGCGGCCCATGAACAGGAGATACTCCTGGCGGCCGAGGACGCCGAGAAGCGAGGCCTAGCCGATTGCATACTGGTAGGGGATCGAACAGTCATCGGGGAGATAGCCGAGCAGGCCTCCATACACATCGGCCGCATGATGGTCATCCACGAGCCGGAGCCAAAGCAGGCGGCGCGCAAGGTGATGGAGCTGGTGAGGCTAGGACATGCTCAGATCGCCATGAAGGGCAAGATCGAGACGGGGGACTTCCTGCGGGCCGCGCTAGATAGGGAGGTGGGGCTGCGGGTGGGTCGCCTCTTGACCCATGTGGGCATCTTCGAGATCCCCGGCTTCGACCGGCTCATCTTCATCAGCGATGCCGGGGTGGTGGTCGCCCCCACCATGGAGCAGAAGATCGAGATCGTCCAAAACGCCATCTACGTTGCTCAGCGTCTGGGAGTGGAGCAGCCGAAGGTGGCCATCCTGGCCGCCACAGAGATGGTCAACCCCAAGATACCCACCACCCTCGACGCCGCTAACCTCTCCAAAATGGCCGACCGGGGGCAGATCGAAGGTGGCCTTATAGATGGCCCTTTGGCCCTGGATAACGCCATCTCCCCGGAATCAGCCCAAATCAAGGGCATTAAGAGCGATGTTGCAGGCCGGGCCGACATCCTGATCCCTCCCGACGTCGAAGCGGCCAATGTTCTAGCCAAAGCCATCACCTACTTCGCCAAGGGGAACATGGCGGGGGTTGTGGTGGGGGGCAAGTCTCCTCTCATAGTGGCCTCCCGCTCCGATCCCCACGAGACTAAACTGGTCTCCATGGCCTTGGGGGTGCTGCTGGCGACGTGAGAATCAGGATTCGCC
>JAUWYT010000217.1 GCA_030615705.1 Chloroflexota bacterium | reverse complement strand
GGCGAATGAAAAGCTGCAGATAATCCCTCAAATGGCGGGTGGTCAGGAAATTCTCCTGCACGTGCTCCCGCGCCCTCTCCCCCATGCGTACGGACTCCTCTGGGTGCTGCAAGAGATAAAGGGCCTTCTCAGCGCACTCCTCCGCGCTGCCCACCAGGAAGCCCGTCTCACCATCAATGACCTGCAGAGGGATGCCGCCAACATTGCCCCCAAGCACTGGCTTACCCTTCCACAAGGCCTCGGTGACCACCAAGCCGAATCCCTCCCGGGTGGACTTTTGGACGATAACGTCGCTAACCGTCTGGAAGGCTCCTACTTCCAGCGCGCCAACGCCGTGGAAGTTGTGCAAGATGTGGATATCGTCGTCCTCTCCGGCATGGCGACTCGTCTTGTCCAGATAGTACCACCCCTCAGGGTCGTCCGAGGCCATCGAGCCAACAAGAGCCAACTGTGCACCTGGCACTCCCTTCTTGACGATCCTGTAAGCGTCAATCACACCCAAAGGATCCTTCCAAGGATCGAACCGGCTGACCTGGGTGATCAGCGGCCGGCTTACATCAACGCCGAAGCCGGCAACGATCTGGCGAGCTTCATCCAGTGAAAGGAGAGCATTCTTAGGCGACAAGGGGTCAATCGTCGGGGTGATGATGGCCAGGCAGTCGAATTCCACACCGGGGCCAACGTACTGCTCCATGGTGAAGATCGCCGCTTCATGGGCGTTGATATACGGGGCAATGAACTCCCAGTAGGTCATGTTAGGGTGCGAAGTATCAATGTGGCAGCGCCAGACCCAATGCCTGTCACCCGACCCGCCATGATAGTGCAGTATCCCGGCTGGCTGAGGGTCGTGAATGACAACATAGTCGTACTGGCCCTCAAACTTCTCGGCGTTCAACTGATTATATCGCTGCCAGATGGCTTTCATCTCATCGGTCAGCGGAATATCCATCCCTTGTAATCCGTTATGGAAGGCCTTGGTGACGTTGAAGAATTCATCGCTCCCCTCGATCACTTGCCATTCAGCATCCAGGCCGACATCGCGCATAAGGGGGATAAGGGTGTAGAGTATCTCGGCTACTCCGCCGCCGAAGGCCGTGGCGTTGACGTGCACCACCCGCGCCCCCTGCAAGTTTTCGGCCAGTTCGCGGATCTCAGCGATGACCTCATCGCCTACCAGGGGCCGGTAGTCCTCCAGGGATTTGCCCGCTACCTCGACTTTCTGTAACATTATGTCCTCCTTAACCAAAACGCTCATAGCGGGCGGATCTACTCGGCGAGGGGACGCATCAGCACCTCCTGCCGAGGGTAGGGCATCTCGATCCCTTCCCGTTCGAAGGACTCCTTGATGCGGCGGCGTAGCTCCCGGGCCACATCCCACTGCTTGCCGGGCTTGGTCTTGACCATGATCCGCACCGTCACCGCCCAGTCGCCCAGGGCCTCCACCCCGCTGACCGTCGGCTCCTCCAGAAGCAGGGGCGCGCACACCTCGTCCTGGTAGAGGTCGTGGCCGATCTTTCCCAGAGCGGCCACCACCCTCCCGATGTCCTCCTCGTAGGCCACGCCCACGTTCACTACAGCCCGCGACCAATCTTTGGTGCGATTGGAGACGATGCGCATCTCGCCGTTGGGTACGACGTGCAGCGTCCCCTCCAGGTCCCTGAGGAAGGTAGCCCGCAGGGTCATCTTCTCCACGCCCCCGACGATATTCCCTACCTGAATGGAATCGCCGACGGCAAACTGATCTTCCAGCAAGATGAAGAATCCGCCGATAATGTCCCTGATCAGGGTTTGAGCGCCCAAACCCAAAGCCACGCCGGCGATACCGGCCCCGGCGATGAGGGGGGCGATGTCCAGGCCCAGCTCCCGCAGGATCATCAGTCCGGCAATGATGGCCATAGTCACCAGAGTGGTGCTCTGGATCACCCCGCCCAGAGTGCGGGCCCGCTGCGCCTCGTCTTCAGTGGGAGCTGCCCCGGCGATTAGCCTTTCGAGGCGTGCTCTCAGCACCCTCAACCAGCGAGAGGCTATTAGGCTCAGCGCGAAGATGAAAGCGATGCGAAGGCCGCTTGTCAAGAGCCAATCCCGAACCGCTTTCCAGGCTTCCTCTCCCAGTGGCATTTCTCTACCCCCTAGCGTTTAGTTGGCTAGCGCTTCCAGGCTACGCTCAAGGTGACATCCTCGACATCGTTCATCTCGATCACCACCGTTCCATAGGGCTGGCGCTCCCGGCGATACTCACAGGGGACGCCGTTCAGTGTCACCGTTGGCATCTCAGCGGGAAAGTAATCGCGTACCCGCACTTCTACAACAGGAATCGCCCGCTCTGCAACGACACCTATCTCCACTTGCCGTAAATCCGGCTCACTGGAGAACCGCAGGGTCAGATCATGAACCAGGTAACGATGAAAGTGGGCGGCGAACTCTTGGCTGGCGAAAGCAGGGCAGAGCAGTGGCTCAATGATCACCACCTGTCGCGCCACATCGGCATCGAGGCCACCGATGACTTTGCCCAACAGAGCTGAATAGATACCGTTGGTCCAGCCGAAACCATGCTGATTCGGGTACGAAGTGACCACCGCGAGGTTGCGCTCGACCACGTTGTACTTCTCCCACATCTTGCCCGTTTGGGCGAACATCTCCGCACCCAGGGTCAGCCACTTGACCGCCAGGCGGGCCGCCTCCTCGAAATAGCCGTAGCGTTTGAGGCCCTTCAGGGCTATCCAGTGCAGAGGCGGCCAGCCGTTGGGGTAATCCCATTGATAGGAATCCCTCGCCTGAGGTTGGCAACTGGTGGTAGCCAAGCCACCGGCCTGCTCGAACAGGTCCAACTTGTCTGCCACTCCGGCGGCCTCCTGAGGCGTGACCAGGCCCACGAACAGGGGGTGGAAGGTGGCCAAAGAGTACTTGTCATCCAACCGATGGCCAGCCAGGTAGTCGTAGTCGAAGAAGAGGCCCTGGAGGGGGTCATAGAGGTAGCGCATGATGTGCTCTCGGCGTTCGTCGGCTTTGGCCAGCCAGCGGTTCGCTTCTTCGTGATCTCCCAATAACTGGGCGAATTCGGCCAAATCGCGCTCGTATTGATAGAGGTTACAGTTGAGATCAATGGCCGCCAGATGACGGCAGCGCCTTTTCCAGCGGGAGCTGAAGTCCCAGCCCGATTCGTATTGGGCCCTCTTCTCGCTGTTGGGCGCACCTTGATCGCAATAGCGGCTCAACCCCAAAGCAGTGTTGTGGCTCCCCACCCACACCTCTTCGTATTCGGCCTCGGCCAGGGTGAACGCCTCCCGCAGCCAATCATAGTCCGGGTCGTACTTGAGAACTTCCTTGATCATCAAGGTCAAGTAAGGCGGCTGCGAACGGGTGAGGGAATCCGGATGCGAATAGTTAAGGACCAAGCCGAATTCGCGCATCTCATAGAGGAAGTTATCCATGATCCAGCGCATCAATTCCTCTTGCCCATCCACCGCCAATCCCACCAGGGTAAAATAGCTATCCCAGTAGAAGAGATACGGGAATTTGTCCGTGCTAGGCACCACGTAAGGGTAAGGTAGGGGGATGCGCTCCTCGTCATCGGGATCGTCTGCCCACGTCAGCTCGGGCCAGAAGTCGCTTATGTGCCGATGTGCAGCCACAACCTTCTCATCTACAGCTTTCAGAAATCGAGTTTTAGACGCTGAAAAGACCATAGTCTCACCCTTTCTCTAGCTCGCCAGGCTTCGGATCCCATCAAGCAAAGCGGCGTTAACTGTCTCGATGTCCCCAGCACCATCTATCTCCACCAGCAGGCTTCGCCCTGAGCCTGCCGAAGGGCTCGCTCGACAATAGTAGTCTATGAGAGGTGCCGTCTGTTTGTGGTAAACCCTCAGACGAGCCCGCACCGTCTCCGGTCTGTCATCGTCTCGCTGGTAGAGTTTCCCACCACATTCATCGCATATGCCCTCTTTGGCAGGGGGGCTGAACACCATGTGATGCGGTGTCTGGCATTGCCCACAAATCCACCGGCCCGACAATCGCCGTACCAACTCTTCATCGGGGACGTTGATGTACAACACGCCGGCCAGTGTGCGGGCTCTGCTGGCCAGGATCTTGTCCAGGGCTTCACTTTGGGCCAAGGTACGGGGGAAGCCATCGAGGATAACACCATTGTCGCAATCGGGCTGCTGCAGCCGCTCCTGTACCATGGCGCTAGTCACATCATCGGGC
>JAUWYT010000025.1 GCA_030615705.1 Chloroflexota bacterium | reverse complement strand
GCACGTTGCTCGCCCGGTCGGCGAGGATGGAGGGGATGCTCGATGTGGCCAGATAGAGGCTGACGCCCTCGTCCCACCAGAGGCTCTGATAGTCAATGCGATAGATGCGCAGGGCGAAGGCGATGAGAACCAGGAGGTAGGGCAGCACCCTAGCCGGAACGACCATCGAGGCCGATCTATTCGCTTTCCCAGTCAGAAACGATAGCCAAGTGCCAAAGTTCAACTTTGCTAATATTACCTCCTTGGAATCCAGAAAATCGGCTCCCGGCTTAAGCACTCCAAGTTTGGACATCATTTGTTGACCTGAATCACCTCCAGCATCACCCGATCTCCCTCGATCGAGCGGCCAGAGGTGTCCTTCATCGCAAGCGCTCCAGTGTTGGCAGGAAGTACATCCCCACCTCAAATTGGTACCAATGTGCGGAGAGCTACTGCTTTTTCGACAACCTGCGCCGACGCATTCTGCTAGAAAGCACTTGATCATCCCAGCCACAGTTTATGACGAAGATTCCAAATGGCTATGGGCATGGCTTCCTCTTTCATCGAGTCCATTCATCAGTCACTTACCCCCACTTCTTCCAAAAATATCCTGTCCTCAGGCAAGCGCTCCCCAGCTTCATCGAAGACTGGTAAGCGCTCTCCAGTCGCTTGATCGTACATCCCGATCTCCAAGACGTATTCGCCCTCAGGGGCCTCGGGCTCAACCGGGATCTCGTATCTGTCGGCTATTATCTCGCCCTCGATCCAGCCGGTGGTCGGGCGCGTGCCCCCTGCGGGGATGCTGTCCCTCTGTCCCCAGATGCGGCTCTCGCCATCCAGGAGGTGGGTGAATACCGCATAGCTGGTCTCCATCCGCCGCTCGCACCGCCAGTGGAGGGTCAGGTGCAAGGTCCCGCCAGGCGCAACGGTCGTCTCCTCAAGGTCGTAGCCGAGGAAGCCAACCCTGTCCCCCAGATCGGCGACCAGAGGGTGTTGGATCGAGGGCATCTCAAACCTTCGCTCCCTTTCAACTATGCGCAGCGATGCTAGATCGAAGAACTCCCGCTCTAAGAGCCAAAAGCGGCGCACCGGCAGCAGCTCCCCAGTGGCTGCAGCGTACATCCTCGCCCTCAGCCTGTATTGGCCAGCGGGCGCGTCGGCGGGCACGATCAGCCGATACTGGCCCTTAACGACCTCGCCCTCATCCCACAGCGTGGTGGGATAGCTATCGCCCCCTGGCGAAAAGGCCTCCTCCACCCAGACCTCGCCTCCTTCATCCACCAACTGCAGGTTGAGGCGATAGTCGTCCTCCGGTTTGCGCCTGGCCAGATAGTAGAGCGATAGATGCAAGGCATCGCCTGGGCCAGCTTCCTTATCGGCGCAGTCATAGCCCAAAACTGCGATCTGGCCGTCCAAGTCAAACCGACGCCGGTGCTGAATGGGAAGCTCTCCGGCTGATGGCGGATGGGTTGGCTTGATGACATTGACCGCTCCCAAGGGGACCCTCGTCCCCTGAGGGATGCCATTGTCGTCGAAGACCTCCAGTGGGCGCCCGGTCTGCGGCGAGTACATCTCTACCTCGAGCTTGTAGCTGCCCCCCGGGGGGGTGCCCCATTGGACGGGAAGCTCATGTGTCTCCCGAAGGACCTTGCCCGCCTCCCACTGGGAGGTAGGGTATAGGGAGTTGAAGGGCTCGCTGTCACCATGGCCGCAGACATGCCCCTCATCGTCCACCAGCCAGGCGGAGATGTGATAATCCTCATCCACCTCGCCTAGAGCCTGCCAATAGAGGTCCACGTGCAGCACCTCCCCTGCCGCTACCGGACCACGGGGCAGCTCATATCCCAAGAGGGCCAACTTGTGGGCCAGATTGGCTCCCACCTTCTCTTGTAGAGGGGGCGGTTGGTCCAGGATGGGCAACTGGGAAAGGTAACAGGCCAGTGCCACCCTCGTGCCATAGCCGTGAAAGGCCCTGTCGTCAGCCTTGAAGAGGTTATCGTCGAGCCACTCCTTCGCCAGCGGGGCTGTCGGCTCGTAGTAAGCCCCTGAGGGGCCGTAGGCGAACCAGATGCGCTCGTACTCGTCGCTCAATTTCTGTATCTCGTCTATCGTCTCAAGGGTGAAAGGAGTCCCATAGCGAGGCAATGATGTCCAGGGGAGGCCGCCCCGATTGTAGTAATCGAAAACGTGGCAGATCACTGCATCGCTCAGGACGACGATGTCCCCTGGCTGAGAGTGCCTCTCCACATAGCGAAACATGGAGCGGAGGTCATCCTTGATGTACCTCTCGTCGAAGAAGTAATTGCGGGTCGAGTAGGCGAAGCCCGCGAGGAAGACGATGAGACAAAGAGCGAAGGCAGGACGCCAAAGCCGCTTGAGGGAGACCAAACCTGCCGCCAGGATTAGATAATAGGCCGGCGAGACGATTATCAGGTGCCTGGCGCCCATGTACAGGGGCTTGATGTAGGAGGCCAAGTAGAGGGCCAAGGTAGGCACAAAGAGGTATCCCAGGAGCAGGAGCGATTTCCTAAACCGCAGCTCTGGCTTACCTTCGTCTGACAGGAGGAGCCCCACTACAAACACAGCCAGGAAAATCATATCCAGCCAGAACACCCGCCTGAGGCTGACCGAAATCCCCAGGCTGAAAGAGTTCAATAGGTCCCGTAGGATGATGGGCAGGGGGACGAACCTGTATAACGGCTCAGGGCCGAGCTGCACGCGATGCAGGGCGAAGGGGACCAACGGCAACGCGCTCATCAAGGCGGCCAGCAGCAGGATAACCGACCACACCTTACGGCCTGTGATAGCAAAGGTTAGGAAGACCACAAATTCGAAAAGGAACATAAAGAAGCCGGAATAGTGGGTGTAGAGCATAGCCACTGTGGTTAAGACATAACCACAACGCCAAGCCCATTTGGAGATGTCGCTTTCCTCCGCCGAGTCGTTCCCTTCCGTCACCTTCAGAAGGGTATAGACCGATAGCAGGCCGAGGAAGGCCAGCATGGTGTACATCCGAAGCTCCTGGGAGTACCAGAGATAAAGGGGGGACGAGGCTCCCAAGAAAGAAGCGAAGAGCCCCACCTGAGGGTTGAAGAGCTTCTTGCCCACGGTGTACAAGAGCGGAACGGTCAGCACGCTGAAGATGCCCGAGAGGAATTTGGCCGCGAACTCGCTATCGCCAGCGAATTCGATCAAGAAGCGCAAAAGGATGAAATACAGAGGCGGCTGGAGGTCCTCGGTAACGACGCCCTGGATGATGATCGTGTTGGAGAGGATGAAGGCCAGGTCTTTGTGCGCCCGATACATACTGAGGCCCTCGTCCGCCCAGAGGCTCTTGGCGTCGAGACGGTAGAGACGCAAGCCGAAGGCGAGCATGATAATCGCCGACAACACGGTTATGATCAAGGCATTTCTACTTTTCACTCGAGTCTCCTTATCGAACTATTACCTGTACTCCGCTCAACAGGACCCTATCCCCTTGCCCCCGCCCCTCCTCATCCAATATAGCCAACCGCTTTCCCGTTTCCAAGAGATACATTCCCACCTCCAGAATATACTCGCCCGGCGGGGCCTCGGGCTGCACCACCAACTCGTAGTCGTCTTTGATCACCTCCCCCACGTCCCAAAGGGAGGTGGGATAGTACCCGCTCAGCGGCTGGCTGTCTCGCTGTCCCCAAATCCGATCCCCTTCGTCAACAAGGTGAGTAAAGACGGTGCAATCCTCGTCTATCTTCTCTAGCACCTGCCAAAAGAGGGTCAAATGGAGCGTCTCGCCTGGACTTATAGCCCTCTCCTCCAGGTCATAGCCGACCAGGGCGACTTTATCGGCCAGATTGAAGTATATCGGATTGGGAATAGCGTAGCTCTGAGGTTCCTCTGGGGCGATCTTCACCCAACCTATTATCGGGCTCCCTAGAGGCCGTCCCTCTCTGTCGAAAGGGCGCACGCCCTCGAAAGTAGGTAGGGTGTACAACCCCACCTCCACCCGACAGGAACTGGGCGCTGCGGCATCGGGAGATATGGGGACTTCATACTTATCGCATATGATATCCCCCACCCTCCAAAGGCTGGTGGGATATGTTCCCCGACCAGGGTAGGTATCCCTCTGGCCGACGAGCTGCTCGTCCCGCCCAAGTAGGTGGATAAAGACGCTGTAGTCTCGATCCATTTCGGCTAGACAGCGCCAGTAAAGGGTCAGCTCTAGAACATCCCCTGGTTCGACTCTGTCCTTGTCGGTCTCATAGCCCATCAACTCCACGTTCCCCTCGTAATTGATATGGACACGATGAGGTATCGATTGGGCATTAAGCGCGGTGAGGAGCGGCGGTCTGGCATAGGCTGGGGCAATGTAGCGGAAGGGGGAAATAATGGCCAGGATGAGCATCACTGCGCTGACACCACCGGCCAATACCCCAGTGAATCGTCTAGACACCAGTTGAGTTAGCCCCCAGGATAGGAAGATGGAGATAGCCGAGATAGCTGGGAAGAGGAGACGCCCTTGGGAGGCCTTCGTCATTTGCGTCCACCGCACCAGGCTAGCGAATAGGATCGCTATCCAAAGGGCGAGGACCAACAAGGCAGAACCGCTAACCGTTTTGTCTCCTCCAAAGTGCCGTCTAATAGCTAAGAGCAGCCCTATCCCGCTTAGCACTGTGATAGCATCATAGACGGCATAAACAATAGGATCGGCTAGCACGTTCACCGCACCAAAGAGTGCCCAGTAGGATATCTTGAAACCCTCAGATTCGGCTATGAGATCACTAAAGGTAGGCTTTGAGCTCCGCTCACCAGCAATAGCCAGCATCACATTTAGGCCAAGAGGATCCCTATATAATGTCCAATTCCTGACAAACCACCAACCAGCAATGACTGAAGTGATAACAAGGACGACGGCACTCCACTTCACGAAAGTAATGAGGGAGCGCTGGCGGACGGCTACGATGGCAATAGTTGTAACTGCAAGGGGCAGAAGACCAAGGGCACTCAATTTCGAAAGAGCAGCAAAGCCAATGACGGCACCAAGTGCCACTAGGCATCGCATCGATGCTCCATTCTTTACCATGCGCGTCATCAGTAATAAAGCTAGGGAGGAGAGGGGAATTACCAAGTTATCGTTATTTACAGAACCAGCAATGAAGAGGAACATGGGATTGAAGGCCACGATAGCTGCAGCTCCAGCCGCGACATCTCTTGCTCCAGGGAATATCTCCAGGCTGATCAAGTAGGTAAGTAAGACCGTCGTCACCTCCATGAATACTGAGAGAAAGCGGATGATATGCACGGCTAGGGCAGTGCGTTGATAGGGGAATCTCTCTTGATCCACATGGATGACCATGTTCTTGTTGTCCTTGGCCAGAGGCAGGCCAATCCTAGCGTGGGGGTTATACCATAGCAGTTCTGTCATATCATCTGTGTCGATCCAAGAAGTGACTAACGCAGCAATAACATAATAGAGAGGTGGCTGGCTGCCCTCTTGCCGCCATGGATGCTCCATCTCAGGGTTTTGTACAGGTAGACCCTGCCCATCAGCGATGTGCTTAACCACTGGGTAGTGGGATATCTCATCGGAAGCCTCAAAGATGGGGGTGACGACGCTATAAATGGTCCCTAGCACGATGAAAGCTGAGATGATAAAGGTTATAGCCAGATGTCGCTTGGCTAAGGCGAAGGGGTTAAGCCGCATCCTATCCTCTTTCAACAGTCAAGGCTAACCGCAGTTGGCTACGCCGTCGAGAGCACATGCTACACTGTAATGTGTATGAGGTTGCAAACGCAAACAACGTTACAGACCAAAGAGCAGCCAATTTGGGCGTCAGCCGGTTAGCCCGTGTCATGCGCTGGTGCCGAGCTGAGAATATTCTTCACGCGAGCAACTACCTTTGGTTCCAGCGCTGCGAATTCCCGCCCGTGCTTGCTTCCCAACAACTCAGGGTCTTGTAGAATTGAGAGAATGGACACTACAAGAAAAGAAGTCTGTCAGGCATCATCCCATCTCCTAAGAGTGCCGTGTCATGTAACAGTACATATCAGAACCCGAAGGGGGGCAGGAAGAGACTGGGCTAAGGCTTTATGACTATCTCACTGGGCAAAAGCAGGTGGTCGCTTCCCTCACTGGTCAATACACGCTCCATGGTCCTCGCATCGTAGAGCCCCACTTCGATGATGCCCGTCCCCACGCAGGTCAAGTCGCTGAACTCCATCTCGTGCAGGTCAACGATGATCTCTCCCTCCATCCAGCCTGTGGTGGGACGCCCGCCGCCGGCCGGTATCCCATCGTGCTGGGCGATGAGCCTGGCCTCCCGGTTCAGGATGTGGGTGAATACGGTATAACTTGTGTTCAGGGGCTCTCTGTTGATCGCCCGCCAGTAGACGGTGAGCTTCACCCCCTCCTTAGGGCTGACCACAGGCCGATCCAAATCGTAGCCGATCAGCTCGGCGAAGTCGCCGAAGGCCACCTCTAGCTCGTGCTGCATTGGCGGAGCGACGAAGAGACGCTCCGCGGCCTCAACACCTATCTCCGGCAGCTTCAAAGCGAGACCGGCGCCTAAGGCCAGCTCTAGAACGGCTGGCCCTTCCTTCGCTTCAGGGGAGAGCACTAAATCGCGCCGGTCAATGACCAGCTCCCCTTCTGACCAGAGATCGCTGGGGTAACGCCCATCAAGGGGGACGCCGCTCGCCGCGGCGATGACTGTCCCCTCCTGCACCAGGCGCAGCTCAGGGACATAGCTCGGCAAGCCATCCCTCATGGCTCGCCAGCACAGGGCCACCCCCAGCTCTTCCCCTGCCCGCACCTCCCTTCTGTCCAAGGTGAAACCCTCCAGAACCAGGCCATCGGCCAAAGGGAGGCCCACGGGCTCAAAGCCGGGGCATGGCCCGCTGGCGAAGGTGCGGGCCTTCGTCAGATTGACCGTGCCCAAGAGGAAGTGCTTCCCTGCTGGTGCTCTGGCCTCGTCCAAGAGGTCGAGCCCGGCCAGGTCCGACTCATCGTAGACGCCGACGGCAAGGGTATAGGAGAGGGGAGCCGTGCCTGTGGGCAGGGGGATGACGTAGTAGTTAATGGTCTCCGTGCCCGCAGGCCACCGATCAGTGGGGCGCGAATCCCGATCAAGAAGAGGAACATTAGCGCTCGCTATCTGACGCCCCCGCCCATCGCGCAGGGCCACCACGGCCTTATACCCCCTCTCGGCTTGCCCGGCGAGACGCCAACGCAGGGCCAGACAAACTGCCTCATCGACCGGCACCGCTGTCTCATAGAAAGCGCCGGTAAGCTGCAGAAGACCATAGTCGGCAAAGATGCTTTGTAGCTTCGGGAGGGAAACGGCATGTTTCAACTCATAGGTCTTGAGATCGAACCCCTGAAACTCCCTCTCGTCCGCTAACCCCCCATTCAATTCCAGGATGAACCTTATGACCCCGCGTTCGTCCGTCTCGCCCTGATACCATTTGGCGAGGAAGACATGCTTCTTGCCCTCGGCGCACTCCCTGAGCCGGACAGAGATTTGGGGCTCATTGCCGTCTATTTCGAAGTAGCGCACCGGCGCGGCGCCATGGTAATAATAGCTGAAGGCATAGTCCCTGTAATCGAAGATGATGAGGTCGTCGCCGCTTGCGGTGCTCTCCAGGTATTCGGCTAATGAGCGGACGTTATCCTTGTGATACTGGGTCTCGAAGTACAGGATATGCAATCCTGCAGCGGAAGTGAGGAGCAGCATCAGTCCCAACACCACCCCAATTAGCCTACTGCAGCCCTTGGATTTGGTCGAGATGTCAATCGCACGCCCGATGAGGATGAATAGCGGAACCGAGAGCATGATCACATAGCGGGGGTGTATGCCCGGCCTGACCCGCGAGATTAGGAGAACCAAGAAGAAGGGAACCATGGTGTGCAAAAGCAGCATTGCACCCTGACCCCATTTGCGATCATTGCGCCAAAGGATCAGCAAGGCAACGGCCAAAGCGATGGCCGATAGCGACGAGAGCGTGGTGAACAAAGCGTGCGAGCTGATGACGGCGATAGTCCCTGCGTTGTAGAAGTGCCAGACCTGACCCGCAAAGGAGATCAAGCCGGGAGGCTCAGCCGCTTGGGTGGTGTGCGTCGCCATGCGCTGGATGGCTACCTGAGCCCAGGGCAGGTACGATAGGGCCACCATCGCTTGCACCCCCAGCCACCGACATAGGTCACTGGAGCGGCGTTGCCTCCACAGCAGCGCGATTGCCAATGCGCTCAGATAGGCGATGATGAGAAAGGAGGAGTAATGGGTGTAGATGCTGCTCGCTTCAAGAAGGATCAGCATCGCCCACTCGCGCCAGGAGGGATTCTCAGCAGCACTGGTCAGACGATAGAACAGGTAAAGGAGGGCGGAGCACTCCAAGGTCAGGAGGCTGTACATGCGCGTCTCCTGGGAGTAGGTGACGTAGAGTGGGGCAAAAGCAGCGATGGCTATGACGACCAGCCCTGTCTTTGCGTCATAGAGCCTGCGTGCCAAGCGGTAGCTTACTGGTACCAGAAGCATACCAAACAGCAGGGACAGAAACCGCAAGCTTAGTTCGCTGAAGCCAGCTAAAATCCCCCAGTAATGGAGCAAGAGATAATACAGGGGAGGATGAGTGTGACCAGGGCTGGCGATCAGCGGGACCGCCTCGGAGATGCTGCGAGTGGCCAAGTGGATGCTCCAGCCCTCATCATACCAGAGGCTCTGGTGGTCAATGCGATAGAGGCGCAGGGCTAAGGCGATGAGAACCAGCAGGTGGGGCAACGCCTTAGCTGCGGCAGCCATCAAGGCCAATCTCTTAGCTTTTCCAGCCGAGAGCGACAGCCTGGTGCCAAAGCTCAAATTTGCTTCTCTGTTGATCTTGTGAACCACTTGTAATCTCACTAAGCTCTATCCTCTAGTGAAACTCCCTCAAGGCTTCCCACACAGGAATCTCATCCTCGGTGATTTCGTACTTCCATGGATACTCCTGGGTGGGCTTCTTGAATTGCCAGAGCAGCAACCCACCCAGTCCCCTGTCGAAGCGTTCTTCCGCAAACCTCAAGACCCAATAGCGACGCTTTTCGATGTTGGAGGACCGGTCAATCCAGACTTCGGTGAACACTATCGGATAACCGATCTCGTTGGCCAGGTCTATCTCCTTCTTACCATCCTTCGTGTGTACATGCGCCGTTACGAGATCAACCTCTGTGCTCGTGTGGATCTCTTTGAACCACTTCTCACGCTTCACATTGTCTCCTATCTTATCCACTCTGATCAGGCCAATGGAGATCGGGTGACAGGGGTCTATGGCACGTATCTCTGCTGCTACGTCCTCAATCCACCGCTCGAAGGTGTCGATGCCCGAGCCTTTCCGCCCCCAGGGCCATCCCCACGGGTTCGGCTCGTTCATCATTTGCCAAAAGGCAATCCGCGACGACCCCTTGAAGCGGTTTACCACCTCCTTGACGAAGGGCAGATAGGTCTCTTCATATCCCTCGGCAAACCACGTCTGGCCGAACCGCGCATATTCAGGAACCTCCTGAAACGTTTCAAATGTTATACCAAAGAGGAGATCATATTCAGCCCCAAGATTGAGCAATCTCTCAAGTCTATCCACATCCGCACCGGGAAACACCCAGACGCGGATGCAGTTTACGTATTTAGAGAGGAAGCTCAGCACTTCATCCCATTTCTCCTCGGGGAAGTCTCTGCCACGGGTCATCCAGGTGGCATTCACCCCGATGAGTCGGATCTCCTTCCCGTTGTACACCAGTTTGTTCTCCTCTCTGTGGACTTTGTTGGCACATTGGGCAGCCTGGCTAGCTGCTGTCTGGGCTTGGGTTCCTACTCCGCTAGATACGATGGGGAGGTGGACGTTGTAGGCGTCGACGCCGAAGGTAGATTCCTCACTTGGACGGATATATTGAGGAGCGTCTGCTGACTCCAGCAACACGCGATCCTCCGGCAAGCGTTCACCCTTTTCGTTGAAAACCGGCAAACGCTCCCCCGTCTTCGCGTCGTACATTCCCACCTCGATCTGATACTCGCCGGGAGGTCCATCAGGATTGACGACGATCTCATACCTGTCCACGATGACCTCCCCCTCGAGCCAACTCGTCGTTGGACAAGCCCCGCCGCAGGGGATGCTGTCCTTTTGCCCCCGGACGCGGCCCTCGGCGTCGAGGAGGTGGGTGAAGACGGTGTAGCTCGTCTCCATCCTCGCCAGGGTCTGCCAGTAGAGGGTGAGGTGCAAAACACCGCCCGGCTCAACGCTCGTCCAGTCGAGATCGTAGCCGAGAAGGGCCGCACGATGGGCAATGTCTGCCCACAGGGGGAAGCGGACCTCCGGCACAGCAAAGAGGTGCTCCCTCCCCTCGATGCTCAGCTCAGTAAGGGAGAATCCCTCCTCGATCAGCCGCCTGCCATCGCCGTCGAGCAGGTTGACGAACAGCCCATAGGGGCCTGGGAGGACGGCGGCGTCAATGAGTAGGTTATAAGGCACGCACAGGATCTCGCCTGGCTGCCAACGGCTGGTGGGATAGGACGCGTTGGGAACGCGGAGCTTCGCCGCCATCAAGGTGCCCCCGGCCTCGTCCCTGAGCTCGATGAGGAGGCCATAATCTTGCTCCATCGGACGGAGTGCCCGCCAGAAGAGGGTCAGCCCCAGGGTATCGCCTGAGCCCACCTCGTCGGCGGATAGGCCGTAGCCCAGAAGCTCCACCTGACTGTTGAAATCGTAGCTTAGAGCGTGGGGGATGGCCAACTCTTCGATGGTCGGCGGAACGGTGGGGCTGGCCACCGAAATCGTCCTCAGGGTGTAGTCCATGCCTGCCGGCCTCCCTCCCTCGTCCAGGATAGCCACCCTCTCCAGCGTGTCCGTTTGATAAACGGTCGCCTTCACTTGGTAGCGGCCAGGAGGAACGCCCGGAGGGATGGGCAGGAGATAGCGCCCCTCGCTCGTCTCGCCTGCCTCCCAGGCGGAGGTCGGAAGGCCGGAGAGACTCAGCAGCCACTCGTCTTCCTGAGCCCAGA
>JAUWYT010000214.1 GCA_030615705.1 Chloroflexota bacterium | reverse complement strand
GCTCACCAGGCAGGCGAGCAATAATCGCTTGTTTACCGTCGCGCAACTTTCAGATTAGCCACCAAGCCACGAAGACACGAAGAAGAGATAGGCTAATTCTTGGTGCCTTGGTGTCTTTGTGGTAGGATGAAAGGTATTGTGGAGAGTAAGGGAGGAAGATGAAGACCTCCGAACGGATCAGCAGTTGGATCAGGGAAAGGGTCGAGGAAGCGGGAGCCAGGGGCGTCGTGTTGGGAATGAGCGGAGGGATTGATTCGTCCGTGGTGGCCGTCCTGGCCAAAAGGGGTGTGGGAGATAAGGTGTTGGGCTTAATCATGCCTTGCCACAGCGAACCCAGCGACGTCGAGCAGGCCGGGCAAGTGGCCGCCGAATTCGGCATCGAGACCGAATACGTGGATTTGACCCCCGTCTTCGACCGCCTTCTGGAGGCCCTGCCTCCAGGGGATAGGGTGGCGGCGGGCAATCTGAAAGCTCGGCTGCGGATGGCCACCCTCTACTATTTCGCTAACAGTATCCACTACCTGGTGATGGGGACGGGGAACAAGAGTGAAATTATGGTAGGTTATATGACCAAGTACGGAGATGGCGGCGTTGACATGCTGCCCTTGGGTGACCTGCTTAAAACACAGGTGCGGGAGTTGGCCCGCGAGCTGGGCATCCTTGAGGAGATCATCGTCAAGCCCCCCAGCGCCGGCCTATGGAAGGGGCAGACGGATGAGGGGGAGATGGGTATCAGCTATGAGGAACTAGACAACATCCTCATGGCCATCGAGTCTGGTGATGCTTGTACTGGGCTCAGCCGAAGTACCGGTGAGTGCAACCAGGAAGCTTTAGCCCGCGTGAGGGCCATGATGGCCGCCTCCCAGCACAAGAGGGCCCCGATACCGATTTGTGAACTTTGAAACCTCGGTTGGTGCGTATGATAGGTCAAGTTGCGGAGTCCTCAACTTGTTGAGGCGTTCTCGACGCAGTGCAGATTGCTGGAATACGAAGATCAACTTGGCAATGCCCGAACAAGTTCGGGAGTCCGACTGACTTTACCCAACGGTTATGCGCGCTACTAAATCTTGCAGGACAATGTCAATAGAGGGAGCAATGAGCCGAGGCCGCCTCATTGGGGTGGCCTCTTTCGGTTAGTATCTTACCAGTCAAATTCTTGCACAAACGGCAAGAAATTGACCACAAAGACACAAAGGCACAAAGGAAAAAATCGAAAACTGGTGCCTTGGTGTCTTGGTGGTTTCTGTGAGATTCGAATCTTGTTTGATTCTGGCTTGTCAGGGTTGGGATTAAGTGTGAAAGGGGGACACAATGTTCTTGGATAAGCGGGAGGTTCTGGAGAGGGTCGAAGCCGACGATGTGAAGTTCGTTAGTTTGCAATTCACTGACATCGTGGGTACGATCAAGAATGTCGCCATCCCCATAGGCCGGCTGGAGGAGGCCATGGAGAAGGGGGTCTGGTTCGACGGCTCCTCCATCGAGGGCTTTGCTCGCATCTACGAGAGCGATATGGTCTTGATGCCTGATGTCAATACCTATCGCCTGCTCCCCTGGGAATCCCAGGCCAGGAAGGTGGCCCGCATCATCTGCGATGTCTATCGGCCCGATGGCGAGCCTTTCGAAGGTGACCCGCGCTGCATCCTCAAACGGGCCATCGGGGCGGCGAGGGAGAGGGGCTATCTTTACAACACAGGGCCCGAACTGGAGTTCTTCTTGTTCAAGATGGACGCCGAACCCAAGATAAGGCCCGTTCCCCACGATGTGGGCAGCTATTTCGATTTCTCACCTCGGGACTTAGCTTCTCAAGTACGGGGGGATATCACCCTGACCTTGGAAAGCATGGGGATGGAGGTGGAGATGGAGCATCACGAGGTGGCGACGGGCCAGCACGAGATTGACATCCGCTATGCCGATGCCTTGACCAGTGCTGATAACGTCATGACCCTGCGCTACACCGTTAAGGCTGTCTCGCAGACCTTCGGCCTCTACGCCACCTTTATGCCTAAGCCCATCTTCGGCATCAACGGTTCGGGCATGCACACCCATCAAAGCCTCTATACGTTCGATGGGGAAAGCGTCTTCTTTGACCCAAGCGATAGGTACAAGCTCTCCAAGACCGCTTATGCTTTCATGGCTGGCCAGATAGAGCATGCCAGAGGTCTGGCCGCCATCGTAGCGCCGACTGTTAACTCTTACAAGCGCCTAACGCCTGGTTATGAGGCCCCGGTCTACATCTGCTGGGGGCAGGTCAACCGCTCGGCACTGATCCGCATTCCAAGATACTCACCTGGCCGGGAGCAGTCCACTCGCCTTGAGCTACGTTGCCCTGACCCGAGCTGCAACCCTTATCTGGCCTTCGCCGCCATGCTCTGGGCGGGCTTGGATGGCATCGAGCGGGAGTTAGAACCACCTCCCCCAGTAGAGGAGAACGTATATGATTTCGACGATGCCAAATTGCGGGAGCTCGACATCGCCACTCTGCCAGGCACTCTGAGACAGGCTATTGATGAGCTGGAGAAAGACGAGGTCTTACAGCAGGCATTGGGGGAGCATGCCTATCAGGCCTTTGTGCGGGCCAAAAAGGCCGAGTGGGACGAGTACCGCATCCAGGTAACCGATTGGGAACTCGATCGCTATCTGGAGACGCTGTGAAGCTGCCCGATTATGGCCGTCGGGCTGAGAGAACGAAGTGCCCTACAAGGGCGCTGAACCAGGGTGCTTCAGCGCCCTTTGTCCTTTCAGCTTGGAGCTTGAACTCCAGGCCATTCTTCTCTGCTGCGCAGATACTGGGCGGTCTCTCTGGTGTTTTCCTCGATGGCTAGAGCCAGGTAGATGGCTTCGCCGAAGGCGTAGAGAAAGAGGAAGTAGAATCCTGCTCCCAGCACGATTCCCAGAGCGCCCACGATTCCTCCTGCGATTCCCATCAAAGGGACGTAGGATCGAGGAAAAATTCCGGGTGTCCTGACCGCCCTTGCTTCCCCCCAGATCCCAGCGGCCAGAAACCCCAGGGCAGCGAGGATACCGAGAGCCAGGACGATCCAGGCCAATACCTTGTAGACAGTGCCGATGATCCGTAGCACTGTAAACTTCTTATCCAAGATTCCCTCCTTTTTCGTGTCTCGCGCCGGGAATGGCACGTGTACAGCATGGTCTAATCATTCACCGAGGCTCGCCGACGGCATCAGTAGCACCAGGCATACAGTAATTGGGGTTTGCTAGTTAGTTTCTGGGCAGCGCTTTGCGTGCCTACAAATCAGAGGTTTTATCCCCAAACACTTCATCAAGAAACTGTTCCTTGACGAGTGTGTCTTGCCATTGTCGGTGTCGTTGCACCACGTCTATACGCCGTTGTGGCGTCAGGGTGAGAAAACGTGTCGTTTCGACCGGCCCCAATGCTTGCACCAATGCTTCTACCCCCCGCCGCACTAGCTCCTCCTCTGGCAGGTACCGCGCTACGGTCATGTTAATCCTTCCTTCTCGCAATATTGCATTGGCGTACCACTCCAAACCCGCAATCCGCCGCGTTGTCCCCGGCGTAACAATCGGTCATCACAAGTTACAGAATCAGCTCCCGCCTGTTCCGCGAAGGCAATATGCGCCGCATCTGCGGGTCCCAGCCCTTGATTGACTAATTCCTCCGCCCGCGCGCGCCCTTGTGTCAAGTCAAAGTCTGCTGACGTTGCCAGATGCTCTAACAACGTCTCAAGTTGGATCGGTTCCTCCGTGTTCGCTATCGCCGAGATTTCCACGCGGTGTACAGGAGAGATAATGAGTTGTATCTCGCCTTCTCGAATATGTGCTAAGATCAACTGCACGGCGTCTGTTTCCATGCGAATGCGTATTTGACTCTGGTCGTCAAACGGCCGACATAACGCGCACACGTCAAGATAGACTCGCTTCATCTCAAAGTTCGCCATTCAGTACAGGTTTGGAAAAAAGCGAATTGAGAGCAAGAAATCGAGCGGAACCCGACCCTCAAACACTCCTCGCAGGGTGAAAAAGTGGAGTCGACCCTTCGGCAGGACTTCGGCGAGCCCCTCGGCCTGAGCTCGGGACGAAGGCTCAGTCGAGCCGCTCAGGGCATCGCTTTTTCGGCGTCGAAATGGGGTCTGAACATTCCCTGTGACTATTGTACAACAAACGTCGAATGTGTCAAGTGTACCCTATGCGGTCTCGGACATGGATAGAATGGGAAATGGGGATGTCATAGTCTGTAGTCAGG
>JAUWYT010000013.1 GCA_030615705.1 Chloroflexota bacterium | reverse complement strand
CTTCGGCTCCCTGCTTGGCGGCGCAGAGCGAAGTTTCCGCTGCTTTCCGCGCCTGGGGGTGGATTGAGTCGAGCGGGTGCTGAAGGAACACGTGCTTGACCTTGCCTGTAGCGATATACGCTTCATACAGAAGCGGGCCCGTCTCTAGGGTATGACGGGCGCAAAATGGTCACTGGAACTCCGAGTGCTCCACCAGCGTTACAGGCGCATTGGGATCGCCGCGGTAGGGCGCGCCCTCTTCGGTGAAGCCCGTGGGCACCTCGCCCTCGCTGACAGCAGGCCCTTCCGTGGTCGCCGTCGGAGCCGGCGTATCGGTCGCCGGCAACGGCGTGGCCGTCGGCTCCGGCGTGGCCTTGGGGCCGCAGGCGGCCAAGATCAGGGCCCCGATGAGCAGTCCTACGTAGAGCCTGTGCCCTTTAGGGTAAAAGCGTTTTGGATTCATGTGTTTTCCCCCTCATGGCTTCTAATAGCGCGGACCCCTTATCTCGCGTTTCCTAGGCGGCCGGGCCTCATCCACGCGAATGGTTCGGCCCCCTAATTCGGTCTCATTGAGCCCATCCTTGGCGCTCTCCGCTGCCTCGGTGGACTCCATCTCGACGAAGCCGAAGCCCCTCCCTCCGATGATCCTGACCGAGAGGACATTCCCGTAGGCGGAAAAGGCCTCTCTCAGCTCATCCTCTGTAGTTTGGTAGCTCAGGTTCCCTACGTACAGTTGATTTGTAGCCACTGTTTTCTCCTTTTTGGATTCAGAAAGCATTAGCCAAAGTCGGCTATGCGCTGCTGGACGTCATTTTAGTCGATGTGAACCTCCTTTGCCTTACTCAATGGGCCACGACGGGATCAAATTGTATTCTTTCTGTCCTGTGGCCTCAGGGAAATATCTTGGCCGGATTCAGGATGCCATTAGGGTCAAAGACCTCCCTTATCTTCTCCATGATCTCGATCTGGCCCTCGTCCCAAGCCAAAGGGAGATACTTCCGGCGGATGGCACCGATCCCGTGCTCGCGCGTAATCATCGCGCCCAGGAATAGGGTCAGCCTATGAATCTCTTCGACGAGAGGCGGGATGATCTCTTCCCACCTTTCATCAATCTGTCGGGCGCTCGTGGCCTTGACCACCACCTCGGGGTCGGCCCGCAAGCCTACCGCCTCGTCGTGGGTATAGGGCTCCATCTCCTCGGCACTGGTCAGGACGTTGCCCTCGCCCACGATGTGGCGCAGGGCTTCGACGATTTCAGGGGTTACTCTGTTGTACACATATGCGTTCATCAGTGCCTCGCTCACTGGCGGATGAGAACTGCCTGCGCAGCAGCCAACCCCACCCCAGCCTCGAACTCGTAGCCCACCTGCGAAAGCCCCTTCTCAATTGCCCCCACGGTAGCCAGGATGTCGGACGCGCTCACCACGCCCATGTGCCCGATGCGGAAGTACTGGGCCTTGATGGCCGGATGCAGGCCGCCGGCCAGGATGACCCCCGCCTCTTTGATGTGTCCCAGCACCGTGCGGTCGACCCCGTCCGGGTAGTAGGGGGCGGTCAGGGTGGTGGCTGTCTTGTCGGGGGCCACCGGTACCTGCCTCAGCCCCAGGGCGGTGACCGCTGCCTTGAGAGCCTTGCTCAATCGTTGATGGCGGGCAAAGCGGGCGTCCATCCCCTCGTCCAGGATCTGGCCCAGGCTCACGCCGAGGGCCCAGATGAGGTTCACCGGCGGTGTGCCGAAGTAGCGGGGCTGGCGGGCCTCGTAGCCTTCCATGATGGGCAGCCATTTAGTCCAGTCGGCGTAGTAGTTGCCCACCGGGGTCTTGCGCTTGCGGAAGGCGTCCATGGCCCGTGGCCCAGCCACCAGCAGGGCCAGGCCCGGCGGCACGCCGATGGCTTTCTGGGAGGCAGTGAGAGCTAGATCAATGTCCCATTGCTCCTGGCGCATCTCCTCGCCGGCCACCGCGCACACGCCGTCCACCACGACCAGCGCCCCATACTCGCGCCCCAACGCAGCCAGGCCCTTCACGTCCGCGCCCACAGCGGTGGAGGTGTCCACGTGGGTGATGGTCATCAATTTGGGGCGGTGTTCCTTCAATGCAGCTTCCACCTCCTCCAGGGCGGGCGCGTCGCCCACGGCCGGGGCGCGCACCTGGGTTACAGCCGCGCCGTAGCGCTCCAGGATAGCGGCGAAGCGGTCGCTGAAGTAGCCGGTGTTCACCACCAGGGCGTTGTCGCCGGGTTCGATGAGGTTGGCAGCGGCGATGTCCATGGCCAGCGTGCCGGAGCCGGCTATGACGAAGGGTTGCCCGCTGGGGCACAGGAACACCTGGCGCAGCCGCTCCAGCGCCTGGCCGAAGACCTCAATGAAGTTGGGGGCCACATGGCTGGTGGTAGCCATGCCCATCGCCCGCAACACCTCCGGGGTGAACTCGATAGGACCGGGGATCATAAGCAATTTTCTGCCTTTCATTGTCTGTACCCGCCTTTCTTGAATTGTAGCGAACCTATATCCCTCTGGATCGGAGTAGCCTAAGGCCTTTTGCACGGTATTTAGGACGAAAAAGGGCTTATGACCGAGCCACACCACGCACAGGGTGAAGACCTAGCGAAGCAAGCGAACCAACTCGGAGAGCGCTTTGAATGGAGGGAAACGAAATGGCTACTTTCCGGCATCAGTCCAGCCAATGATTTTTTGGGACCAGTGATCGCAGCTACCCCACGGATGCTGCCGCGTTTCGGTACATTATACCCCGGTTTCCGTTTCAAGGCAATGTCTCCTCTTTTCTTGCATTTTGGGCTCAATGGTGGTATCATCATAAAGTATAGGGGCCTCTTGCCTTCGAAGGGGCGTGTGGAACTTTAGCACGAAGTGAGGTAACAAGCGATGAGGGTGAAGATCTTCGCTACGCTGAGACCACTCGTGGGGGCAAAGGAAGTAGAAGTCGATGTGAAGGCTGGCGACACGGTGCGGAGTGTGTTGGAGAAGCTCACAGCCGAATACCCTGCCCTTAGGAAGCGCGTTCTGGATGACGATGGCAACCTCCAGAGTTCTATAACTGTCCTCGTCAACGGGCGAAGCATGAAATTCCTGGCTGGTCTCAATAGTACCATCCAAGAGGGCGATCAACTTGCCCTCTTCCCCCCCGTAGGGGGCGGATAGGGCTTATTCACCAGGCTCCTAGGCAAACCTTATAGCTATATTTGCCCATTTCATCTGACTCACTCAACCCCACAGATGAACATACTTGTGCCCACTGCCGGTGTTGAGCAGCATGACCGTCTCGTCATCGTCGATCCAACCCTGACGGCGGAGGCGCTGGAACGCAGCTAACGTGGCCGCGCCTTCGGGACAGGCAAACATCCCCTGGGCACGACCGATGAGCTTCGCGGCCTCCATGCCTCAATCCCCTGCCGTGGCTGCCACAGCGACCCGCTCCGGCGGTGTGCGCATGAACTGCGTCAGCGCCAGCGAGACCAGCACGATGCCGACTCCCACCAGAAACGGTGCCTGCGAGCCGAACAGTTCCCACACCGTGCCGCCAATCACTGGCATCACAATGGCCGCGATGTGGTTGATGCTCTGCTCCACCGAAAGATTGCTGGTGATCTCTTCGGCGGTGACGGAGATCTTTTGAAAATAGGTCGTCAGCGCCAGGTTGAAGCCGAACAGGATGTTGTCAATCACATACAAGACAAACAGCGCTGGCAAGTACGTCACATAGGCGTAACCCAGGAAGACAAAGGGCAGTGTGCCAAAGGCGATGCTCAGCATCAGCCGCTCGCCCAGTCGGCTCACCAATTTGCCCACCAACTGCAAAACATACGTATTGATCAGGCTGTTGAGCAGGAACAGCGTCGCCGTCGTCTGGACGCTGATGCCGTATTCGCGCACCAGCAGGAAAATGGCAAAGGTAGTAAAGATGTGGCGACGGCTGCCCATCAAGAACGCCAGCGTATAGTAGAGCCAGTATCGCCGCCGCAGGACGATCTGGCGACGCTGCGGCAGACCCTCCTTGGCGCCTCCCAGCGGCAACAGCAGCAGTCCCCCCGCGGCAACCATCCCCCCCACAACCATGAACAATCGCCGATAGCCCCAGGGCTCTACCAGCAGGTAGACCGCGCCGGTGGCCAGAAGCGCGGCTATCGCTCCCAGGCTTCTCAGTTGCCCCAGTGTCTTCGGCGTGTCCTGCTTCTCTACGGCCATCAGCACCATGGCGTTGCTGCTGGGGTAGAAGAAGTGGAAGCCAAAGCTCATCACCAGCGTGCTGATAAGCAGGAAAGGGATGTTGTGCGCCTGCCCGGTCAGGAACGTCCCAATGCCCAGCAAGATGACGCTCAAGGCCATGATGCGGACTTCGGAAAGAAAGAGGGCCAGGAAGCCGACTAAGAAACCCATCAGCCCTGGCACCTCGCGCACCGCCTGTATCCAGCCGACGCTCCCTGGCCCAACGCCCATCTCCTCCACGGCAAAGTTGTTGAACATCGCCTGCCAGACGCCGAAGCCGAAGTAGAGCATGAAGTTGGATACAACGAGATAAACCAGCATCCGCCGGTTTTCTTTCAACATTTCGCTCACGCGGCTGGCTTCAACTCCAGGTCAGCGTACAGGGCGTCGAAGTCGAAACGCTCATCAAGCATCTCCTGGAAACGCTGGATCTTCTTTTCCTGATGGAGGCGGGTCTTGCCGAAGAATTGCTCGATGATCTCCACGGTGGTCAGTGTGTCCTGCCTGGTCAAGATCACCGGCACCCCCACCTCCTCGGCCCGGCCGAGGATCAGGGGGCTGGGGTAGAGGTTGCCCGTCAGGATAAGGCACTTGGTCGAGGTCTCCAGAGCCGCAAGTTGGATATCGGAACGATCGCCGCCCGTGATGACGGCTTTGTTAGGTTTGCGGCGGAAGTAGGTCAAAGCTGAATCCACAGTCATAGCTCCAACCATCAGATACTCCACTAACTCCTCGCTTGCTTCGGGACAACAGAGGATTTCAGCGCCCAGGCAGTCGGCCAGTTGGCCCACGCTGATGGACATGAGCAGCCTCTCCTGGGGCAAGACGGCGAAGACCCTGATGCCCCACTCCTCCAGATAAGGCTTGACCATCTCCTGAACAAAGCGCATCCGTTGGCGCGGCACGGCGTTGATGACGGTTCCGATCATAGAATCCCCGAACAGCGCTTTGGCCCCCAGAGCGTCGTCTACCACCAAATCGCTGGTGTACTTGATCACCACCAGCTCGCGAGCCTGCAGGAGGTCAGAGACCGAAGGTGCGGACAGGCTAACGAGGGAACCCTCCATGCAGTGAGCCCCCCCTTCCAGGATGACCACATCCTTCCCCTGGGCAACCTTGGCGTAGCCCTCCCTGAGCTGACCCACGAAGTCGGTCTCCTCTTCTCCTGTTAATATGCTCTCCACCACCTGGGGCATCAAGGCAATGGGGGCGATGGCTTCCAGGGGTTCAGCCAGATCGAAGGTCTGTTGAATGAACTGGGCATCCTCGTCAACGATCCGCCCGGCCACCTTCCTGGCCGTGGTGCTCACCGGCTTCATGTAGCCGATGGTGAAGCCGTCGCGCCTGAACTTCTTTGCCAGGCCAATACAAAGAGCCGTCTTGCCCGAGAAAGTCGCCGTCGAACATATGTATAGTGCGTTCATACTCCCTCTCCTTTCTTTAAGCGTCTCAGCGTCGCAGCGTCTTAGCGGCTCAGCGTTAGTTGTGGATGCGGCCTTGCTTGATTTGCTTTTCGACAGCGTTGATAAAGCCCTGTAAGATCTTGGCTGCATCTTTGCGAGCTTCCTCCAGCTTGGCAACCTTTTCCCCGTCGAGGTAAGCAAGCCGATGGCTCAAGTGCATGTACTATTCCACTTCCGACAAGGAAGCTTAAGCTGTATAGAGGAATTGCCTGAACTCCTTGAGGTACTGTTTGCCAGAGCCCTCAGCGATGTTGGCAGCTACAGATACCACTGCTCGCCGCAACTGCGACGTTAGTCCATAAAGCTCTTCTTTTGGGAAAGCCTTGGTGACTTCGTAGATCAGCACCACCAAGTCATCGGCCTTCTCCCAAGCCATGATCTTGCGGAAATCCCTCATAACCCGCTCCTTTCAGCGCCTTAGCGTCTTAGCGTCCCAGCGTTTTGGACGTTGGATAAGGACGCCTAGACGCCACGACGCCTAGACGCTAAGCCGCTAGTACCAACCGCATGTCAATGCCCACCGCTCCCCGGCCAGCCTCAAAGACGATGAGCGGGTTGACGTCCATCTCCATAACCTCGGGGAAATCGGTCACTAACTGCGAAAGCCGTAGCAGGGTATCCGCGATGGCCTCCGTGTCCGAGGGCCTCTCACCCCGTATCCCCTTGAGCAGGCTGTAGGCGCGGATCTCCGCGATCATTTCCTCGGCTTCCTGCCGGGAGAAGGGCGCTATGCGGAAGGCCACGTCCTTGAGGGCCTCGACATAGATCCCCCCCAGGCCGAACATCATCAGGGGACCGAACTGAGGGTCGCGGTTCATGCCCACGATGACCTCCTTACCGCCCCTCACCATCTTCTGCACCAAACAGCCCCAGATCTCAGCATCGGGCATGTAGCGGGTGGCCCGGTAGACCAGTAGGTCGAAGGCGTCTCGCACGTCGGTGGCATCGGAGATGCCCAGCTTGACGCCGCCGATGTCGGTCTTGTGGAGGATGTCCGGAGAAGCGATCTTCATCACCACCGGATAGCCGATCTCCTCGGCGAACTCCACTGCCTCATCGGCCGTAGTGGCTAGTTTGGACGCGGGGATGCGGATACCGTAGGCTTCCATTATCTCCCGCGCCTCGGCGTCGCCGATGGCCTGTCGCCCGCCGGCCCTCACTTGTTCGAAGATACCCCTTACCCTCTGCCAATCAACATCAAACTCCTCGATCTCCAAGGGAGGACGATCCAGCCAGCGCCGGTAGTCCAGCATAGCCTTCAGCGCTCCTACAGCCCGCTCGGGAAAGGGATAGTTGGGTATCTTGTATTCGTTGAGGATCCTGATCCCAACGCCGACCTTGGCCTCCCCCATGAAGCAGCCCAGGACAGGCTTGTCGTAACGAGCGGCAATCCGACCTACAGCCTCGGCCGTATCCTCGATCTCGGTCATCACCTGGGGGGTGAGGATGACGATGACGCCGCTCACGCCTGCTTCCTTGAGGGCAGCCTCCAGGGCCAAGGCGTAGCGGTCGGCCAGGGCATCCCCCAGGACATCTATCGGATTGTAGATGTTGGCGGCGGCGGGGAGATTGTCCCGCAGGAAGTCAATCGTCTCCCGGCTCAACGAAGCCAGCGAGAGGCCCTCCCGCTCCAGGGCATCGGTGGCCATGACGCCCGGCCCGCCGGCGTTGGTGACGATAGTGATGCGACCCCCTCGGAGCACTGGCTGGTAGGCGAAGGCCAGGGAATAGTCGAACAGGTGTTGGATGGACTCGGCCCTGAGCACTCCGCACTGGCGGAAGGCGGCCTCGTAAGCTCGCTCCGAGCCCGCCAGGGAGCCCGTGTGGGAGGAGACGGCCCGTGAACCAGCATTGGTAGAGCCGGATTTCACGGCGATGACCGGGATGCGGCGGGTGACCCTACGGGCGACCTCCATAAACTTCCTGCCTTCGGAGAGGCCCTCTATATAAGTGAGGATGACCTTGGAATGGCGATCATCCTCCCAGGCCGCCAACAGGTCAACCTCGCCGACGTCGGCCTTGTTGCCCAAGCTTACGAAGCGAGAGAAGCCGATCTCAGCAGCAAGGGCCCAATCGAGGATGGCGGTGCAAAGGGCCCCCGATTGGGACATGAAGGCGATAGCTCCTCTGGGAGGCATCCCGGCGGCGAAGGAGGCGTTGAGAGGACAGATGGTATCTATGACACCCAAGCAATTGGGGCCTATGAGGCGCATCCCATGCCGTTTGGCAATGGCGCCGAGCTCCCGCTCCATCCTCACCCCCTCCAGGCCGGCCTCGCGGAAGCCCGCGCTGATGATTATGACCCCCTTGACACCCTTCTGGCCACACTCCTCCAGCACTGCGGAAACGTATTTGTTGGGGATAACGATGATCGCCAAATCTATGGGATCCGGGACGTCCAGGACGCTAGGATAACACTTGAGCCCCAGAATCCGATCGGCCTTAGGGTTGATGGGATAGACCTGGCCTTGATAGCCATGTTCGATGATGTTCGATAGCACCGCATGACCCAGCTTTTCTTTGTCGCGAGAGGCACCGATCACAGCCACCACTTGGGGGCAGGAAAACATCTCAAGCATATTTATCGCCGCACGCCAGCCAGATTGAAAATACTCCCTGGACTCAGAAGCCGAGGGCCCGGTCGAAACGCTCGCGGTAATGATATAACATAACCTCAAAAATGGCAAACCCGACACCAAATAGGGCTCCCGTAGCAGACTCCAAATCATCCTTGACAGAAACCAGTGGACATGATAGAATAGCTCCGACGATTCGCGGAGGAAGAAAATGCAAAAACCAGCGCAGACGATTTATATGGACCACGCCGCCACTACCGCCGTTGATCCGCGGGTGGTGGACGCCGTGCTCCCCTATTTTAGCTACAAGTACGGCAATGCCTCTAGCATCTACGGACTGGGGCGAGAAGCCGCTAAGGCCATTGACGAAGCCCGGCGCACAGTGGCCGATATCCTGGGCTGCGAGCCTGGAGAGGTGATTTTCACCAGTTGTGGATCCGAGAGCGACAACCTGGCCCTGCGCGGCGTGGGTTGGGCGCGGCGCAACCTGGGAAAAGGAAACCACATCATCACCTCTTCCATCGAGCACCACGCTGTGAGCCACACCTGCGAGCAACTGGAGAAGCACTTCGGCTTCGAGATCACCTACGTGCCAGTGGATAAGCACGGCTTACTTGATCCGGATGACGTCGGCCGAGCTATCAAGGACAACACCATCCTCATCAGCATCATGTACGCCAACAATGCAGTGGGCACCATCGAGCCCATCGCCGAAATCGGCAAGATCGCTAAGGAAAAGGGCATTCCTTTCCACACCGATGCTGTGCAAGCTGGCGGCACTCTGAACCTGGACGTAGACGAGTTGAACGTTGACCTCCTTTCCCTCTCGGCGCACAAAGTCTACGGCCCGAAGGGGATTGGCGTGCTTTACGTGCGCAAAGGTGTGTCCTTACTGCCAACACAGACTGGCGGTGCCCACGAGCGCAACCGCAGGGCCGGAACCGAGAACGTGCCTTCCATCGTTGGGTTAGCCACAGCGCTGAAGATAGCCCACGAAGAGCTAGAGACCAACAATCAGCGCATCGCCGCCCTACGGGATCGCCTGATCAAGGGCGTTCTGGAGAACATAGATGAGGTAGAGCTTACTGGCCACCCCACGAACCGGCTGCCCAACAGCGCTAGCTTCGTCTTTAAGTACATCGAGGGGGAGTCCATGCTGCTTAATTTAGACCTGGCGGGGATCTGTGCCTCCAGCGGCTCGGCCTGTACCTCGGCCTCCATGGAGCCCTCTCACGTGCTGCTGGCAATGGGCATCCCTCCTGAAGTAGCGCACGGCAGTTTGCGCCTGACCCTGGGAAGGGAAAACACCGAGGAGGACGTTGACTACGTATTGGAGATACTGCCCGGCATCGTCCAGAAGCTGCGGGCCATGAGCCCACTGTACAAGGCAGCGGCCAGCTAATATCTTACCTGGCAAATTCTTGCACAAAGCGGCAAGAAATTAACCACAAAGACACAAGGGCACAAAGAAAAAATCTAAAAACTTGGTGTCTTGGTGGTTTTTATGAGATTGGCTTGTTTGAGTCCGACTTGTCCGGCTTAGGGTTTTGTGCTATAATCTCCGGCGGGAAAGGAGAGCACTGAGGCATTGAAAGTCGAGACTGAGAGGCTAGAAAATTGTCAAGTGGCCTTGACCATCAAGGTTGATGAGGAGCGAACTGAGCGGGGCCTGCGCAATGCTGCCCGGCGCATCTCACGAAAGGTCAGCATTCCGGGCTTTCGCCCAGGCAAAGCCCCCTACGATGTCGTTGTGCGCCATTTTGGCAAGGAGGTCTTGTACCAGGAAGTACTGGACGAGTTGGGAAACACTGTCTATAGAGAGGCTTTAGAGGAAGCGGGCCTCGAGCCATTCGGCCAAGCCACGCTCAGCGATTACGAAACCGAACCCCTGGTCTTAAAGATGGTGGTGCCCCTGGCCCCTGTGGTTGAGCTGGGCGACTACCGGCAGATGCGACTGGAGCCCGAGGAGGAGATAGTCACAGAGCAGGAGATTGGTGAGGCCCTCAGGAGAATCCAGGAGCAAAATACCACCTGGGAGCCTGTAGAACGGCCCGCCCAGTGGGGCGATCTGGCTATAGTGGACGTCGAGGGCACGGTTAAAGGAAAGACAGTTGTTGGAAACAAGGGGAGAGAGATGATCCTGGAGGCTGATTCCCCTTATCCACTGCCTGGCTTCAGCGACAAACTTTTGGGCATGGCCGTTAACGAACAGAGGGAGTTCATGCTGACTTACCCTGAAGAGTCCGCAAATAGGAAACTCGCTGGCCAGCAAGCTCACTTCAAGGTCCGCCTCCAGGAGTTGAAAGAACAGGTAGTGCCCGGCATTGACGACGACCTGGCTCGCACCGTTGGTGACTATGAAACTCTGGAGGATCTCAAAGCTGAACTGCGCCATAACCTACAGGCCAAAGCCGAAGAAAGATTCGCTGATCGAGCCTTGACAGCCTTGGTTGAGAGATCTCAGATAGAGTTCCCGCCTCTGCTGCTGGAGCGGGAAATTGATGACCGGCTCGAAGACTTCGATCTGAACCTCAGGAAGCAGGGTCTGAACCTCGACAATTACCTGCAGATGAGAAAACTGACCGAAGAAGAGTTTCGCAAAGAAATCTCCCCCCAAGCCGAGGAGAGCCTAAAGCGCTCCTTTGCCTTAGGCAAGTTCGTCGAGTTAGAAGGGCTAGACATCGAATCTGACGGAGTGGACAAAGCCCTGAAGCGCCTGGCAGCCATTGCCAGGGGTGAGCTGGAGGGAGAAGCGGAGACCCCCTCTGAGGAAAAGGCGAAGACCACAAACCAACAGGTTGCAGAGAACGAGAGTGAAAGGAGTTAAGTAAGGATGGAGGCCTTGATTCCCTATGTCATCGAGAGCACAGGCCGCGGCGAGCGGATGTACGATATATTTTCCCTGCTTCTCAAGGAGCGGATCATTTTCCTCGGTACGCCTGTCAACGCTCAGGTAGCTAACGTGGTTGTGGCCCAGCTTCTTTTCTTGGATCGAGAGGACCCGGAAAAGGAGATCTCTCTCTACATCAACTGCCCTGGCGGCGAGATATATCCTGGCCTGGCCGTGTACGACACTATGCAACAGGTGCAAGCTCCTATCTCCACCATCGCCGTGGGCTGGACGGCTAGCTTGGGCACTATTCTCTTGGCCGCTGGCACGAAGAGCCGCCGCTACGCCCTGCCCCACGCCACTATCCACATGCACCCTGCCGGTGGCGGAGCACGGGGTTACGCCCCTGACGTGGAGATCCAGGCCCGGGAGCTGTTGCGCATGCAAGATCTACTCAAGAACCTCCTCGCCAGCCACACAGGGCAGTCGGTGGAGCGAATCACCAGGGATTTCGATCGAGATTACTTCATGAACCCCCAAGAAGCCATCGAGTACGGCATCATTGACGAGGTGTTAATCCCTGGCAAGGGAAAAGTCGAGGAAGAAGAAGCTGAGGAGAGCGGCTAAATCGCCTCTTCTTTCTTACCACTAAGACACAAAGACACGAAGCTTTTTTGTGGGCCATTCCACGCTGCTTTTCACTGCCCTTCGACAGGCCCCTGGTCCTTTGGCACTTGTCCTGGACCCTTTGTCCCCTGTGTCCTTGGGCCACAGGACCAAGGGCTTGGGCACTTAGTCCTGTACCCTTGGTCCTGTGGCCCAAGGACTCAGGGCGACAAGTACAGGGCCAAAGGACCAAGGGCGACAAGTACAGGGCCCAAGGACTGAGGGCTCAGGACACCGCTTTTCTTTGTGCCTTGGTGTCCTTGTGGTGAAGAGTTTGGTTGCAGCTACGCCACTCTACGTACCTATAAAGAAAGGTGGGCCAAGATGGCCAGGATTCGACAGGACGAACGATACTGCTCCTTTTGCCGGCGAGGGCAGGATGAAGTCAATCGCCTGATAGCCGGCCCCGACTCCGTCTACATCTGCGATGAGTGCGTTTACTTGTGCCTGGAGGTTTTGGACGAGGAAGTCCCAGACTCACCCGAAGAGGGGTTCTTCTTAGAAACGATTCCCTCGCCCAAGGAGATCTACGAGCGCCTGAACGAATACGTCATCGGCCAGGATGACGCCAAGAAGGTGCTTTCGGTGGCGGTGTATAATCACTACAAGCGCATCAGCGTAGGAGCCGAGGCCGATGATGTAGAGCTGGAGAAGAGTAACGTCCTGCTCATTGGGCCCACCGGCTGTGGCAAGACACTGTTGGCTCAAACCCTAGCCAAGATCCTGGATGTCCCCTTCGCTATCGCCGATGCCACAGCCCTAACTGAGGCTGGGTACGTGGGCGAGGATGTAGAAAACATCCTACTGCGCCTGATCCAGGCCGCCGATTACAGCCTGGCTCGTGCCGAGAAGGGCATCGTCTACATTGACGAGCTCGACAAGAAGGCCCGCAAGACGGGGGACAACCCCTCCATCACCCGTGACGTCTCAGGAGAGGGAGTGCAGC
>JAUWYT010000097.1 GCA_030615705.1 Chloroflexota bacterium | reverse complement strand
CTTCGGGGCTCCGCTTCTCCCTCCAGCCCTTGGGCCGTTTTTGTTTCCCCTCGCCTTGATCGCTGGCGGGCTGTTGGCCGCTGTGGGAGCCCTGGTGGTAGCCATCCCCTCCTTCCGGACCAGGGGTGACTATCTGGCCATCATCTCCCTGGCGTTCATGTTCATCGTCAAGAGCGTGATCGAGAACCTGGAAATCATCGGCGGCCCCCGCGGCTTCATGAACCAGCCGAAGTGGGCCAGTCTCCCCACCGTGTTTGTCTGGATGGCGATCTGCTTGTGGGTAATCTATAACTTCACGCGCTCCACGATCGGAAAGGCAATGTGTGCTGTACGAGATGACGAAACCGCTGCCGGTGCTATGACGGTCAACACCCGCCGCACGAAAATGGTGACTTTCCTCTTCGCCGCCTTCTGGGCTGGCGTTGCAGGTGGGCTCTTCGCCCATGTCATGGGCTACATCAACCCAGGCACCTTCGGCGTGACGAAGCTCAGCGAGATCCTGGCGATGGTCTATCTGGGCGGGTTGAACTCGGTCGTCGGCTCCATTGCCGGCGCGCTTGGCCTACAGGTGCTGATGGAGGTGCTCCGTCCTCTGGAGATCTGGAAGTGGATCGTCATCCCCGTGCTGCTTATCGTGCTCATGATCCGGCGCCCAACGGGCATGTTCGCCTTCACGGAGGTCAACATCGAGGATCTGTTGCAGCCCAGGAGACCCTAAGGGTTTCCAAAACCCTTAGGGTCTGGAAAAGAAAGGTGAGATATGCCCCTACTTCAAGTTAAGAACATGACCCATTTCTTCGGTGGTTTGCGAGCCGTCCACAACTACGATCTGGAGATCGAGCCAGGCCAGCTCAGAGGGCTGATCGGGCCCAACGGAGCAGGAAAGACCACCATCTTCAACCTCATCACAGGCATCTACCAGCCTACTGAGGGGGAAATCCTCTTTAATGGCAAGAATTTGGTGGGGCTTCAGTCTTACCAGATCGCTGCCCAGGGCATCTGCCGGACGTTCCAGACCCTGCGCCTGTGGAGGCACATGACCGTCCTCGATCACGTGAAGCTGGCCCGCTATTCGAAGATCCACTACGGATTGATTGGCGCTTTCTTCGGCACAGGTCAGCGCCAGAGGGAAGAAGCCGAGAGCGAAAAGATGGCCTATGACCTTCTGGAGATGGTGGGAATTGGACACGTCGCGGACCAGGTGGTGATCAACCTGCCCTACGGCGTCCAGAGAAGGGTGGAGATGGCCAGGGCGCTGGCTTCTGAACCCCAGCTCCTGTTCCTGGATGAGCCCACCGCAGGGATGAACCCGGAAGAGCTGGTTGAGATGATGGAGGTTATTCGGCGGGTACGAGACGAGTTGGGGCTGACCATCTTCCTCATCGAGCACAGGATGAAAGTAGTCATGGATCTCTGCGAGACTATTCAGACCATAGACTTCGGGGAGTTAATAGCGGAGGGCACGCCAGAGGAAATACGAAGCAACCCCAGGGTCATTGATGCCTATCTGGGCAAGGAGGGGATAGTCTGATGCTGCTATCAGTTGAGAATCTAAGGGTTTCCTACGGGGGGATCACGGCTCTCCACGGCATCAGCTTCCAGGTTGATGAAGGGGAGATCGTGTGCATCATTGGGGCCAATGGGGCCGGCAAGAGCACTACGTTGTGGGCGATCTCCCGCCTGGTCACTGCCGAGCCGGGAAGCAAGATGACCTACATGGGGAAAGATCTGTTCGATTATCCTGCCGACAAAGTGGTCAGTGAACTCGGCATCTCCCACGTCCCTGAGGGAAGGCGCCTTTTCGGCAACCTGACCGTCATGGAGAACCTGAAGCTGGCCACCTTCGCCCGCAAGGATAGCAAAAAGATCGAGCAGGATCTCGAGCTGGTGTTCTCACTCTTCCCGCGCCTGGCAGAAAGGCAGACCCAGAAGGCCGGCACCCTGAGCGGCGGGGAACAGCAGATGCTGGCCGTCGGAAGGGCTCTCATGAGCGGAAGGAAGATGATGCTCCTGGATGAGCCCTCCATGGGGTTGGCCCCTGTGTTGATGATGAGCCTGTTCGACGCGCTGAAAGACATCAACCAGGAAGGAACAACCATTCTTCTCGTAGAGCAGAACGCCCGCATGGCCCTGCGCTTCGCCAGCCGTGGCTACGTGTTAGAAACTGGAAACGTGGTGCTGGAGGGAAGCTCTGAGGAACTGGCCGAAAACCCGCAGGTAAAGAGGGCTTACCTGGGAGGATGAACGATTGGAAGGTGGAGGTTGGAAACTGGAAGTTGGAAGTTGGAAGATGGAACTTCCCCCCTAAAGTTGGGGGGGATTGAGGGGGGGCGTGTCATTGGAAGTTGGAAATTGCAAATTAGAAAAGTGACCACCCGACCACCTGACCACCCGACCATCCGACCATTTGACCAAAATGGACCTGGTAATCAAAAACGGCACGATCGTCACCGCTACTGAGACCTATCAGGCCGACATCGGCATCAAGGATGGCGTCATCGCTCTCATCGGGCAAGGGCTGGAAGGCGATGTCCTGAGCCCTTTGTCCCTGGGCACCGTACTGGACCGCACTGTCCTGGACCGGACAGTACAGGGTACGGTACAGTGCCAAACGACCAGGGGCCTGTCGAAGGGCGATGAGGTGATTGATGCTACCGATAAGTACGTCATGCCAGGCGGCGTTGACGTCCACGTTCACCTGGAGATGACCATCGGCGACATCACCTCCGGCGATGACTTCACCACGGGCACCGTCGCCGCCGCCTGCGGGGGCACGACCACAATCATAGATTTCATTGACCCTTCGACAGCCCTTCGACTATGCTCAGGACAGGGCTCAGGACGTGGCCCCCAGCCAGGCCAGAGCCTGCACCAGGCGGTGGCTGACCGGCGTTTGCAGGCCGATGGATGCGCAGCCATTGACTACGGCCTGCACCTGACAGCCACCAATGCCCATCCCGAAACGCTGGCTGAGATCGAAGAGTTGGCCTCCGCTGGCTACACCAGCCTCAAGCTGTACACTACCTACCCAGCCCTGATGGTGAATGATGACCAGATCCTGAACCTCATGGCTGTGGCTGCCGCTTGTGGTGTCCTCCCCATAGTACACGCCGAAAACCACTGGGTTATCGAGTATCTCAAGAAGAGGTTACTGGCTGAGGGCAAGACTGGACCTCGCTATCACCCCCGTAGTCGGCCTCCCCTGGCCGAGGCTGAGGCAGCGAACCGGGTTATCGCTCTGGCTCGGCTCACGAAGTGCCCTGTTTACCTGGCGCATCTGACCTGTCGGGAGTCCTTAGAGATTGTGCGAAGATATCAGGCCCAGGGAGTGCGCGTCTACGCTGAGGTTTGCCCCCAGCACTTGCTACTCTCCGAGGACGAGTACGAACGGCCGGGGTTCGAGGCAGCCAAGTTCGTGCTCTCCCCGCCCCTCAGGGACAGCTCCAACTGGGAACCCCTTTGGCATGGTTTGGCTGCTGGCACCCTGCATGTCGTCTCCACCGACCATTGTCCCTGGAACTTCGCCACTCATAAACAACGAGGGCGGGACGACTTCACTCAAATCCCCAACGGCGTGCCTGGCATAGAGACCCGTGTGCCCCTCATCTATCACTTCGGTGTAAACGAGGGTCGATTCTCGATCAACAAATTCGTGGAGTTGGTCTCCACCGCCCCCGCCATCCTCTTTGGCCTCTCGCCCCGAAAAGGCACTATCGCTGTTGGCTCCGATGCCGACATCGTGATCTTCGATCCCCACAAGGAGCGCACCTTAACCAAAGAGAACCTGCACATGAACGTGGACTACAGCCCCTACGAACACATCACGGTCAGGGGCTATCCCGTGATGACCATCGCTCGCGGCAAGGTCATCGTCAGAGAAAACGAGTTTGTGGGCCAGGTGGGAGCGGGGGAGTTGCTGAAGAGAAAGCCTTTTCGATTGTGAGTTCGAGGGGTTTGCTTGTACTGAGCTCAGCCGAAGTGAACGAGCAAACGGAGGCAAACAAGTTGTTGGAAGACCTGACCTGGGCCGAGATAGATCTGGATGCCATCGCCCATAATACACGAGAACTCAAGCGACGCGTTGGGGGGAAGACAGAGTTGATGGCCGTGGTCAAGGCTAACGGCTATGGCCATGGCGCGGTACCGGTAGCCGAAGCAGCCCTTGATAATGGAGCCAGCCGCCTGGCAGTGAATCGCACCCTGGAAGGCGTCCAGTTGCGCCGGGCGGGGATCACAGCTCCCGTTTTGATCATGGGCTACACTCTGCCGGCCGAGGCGGAGACTATCGTCCGCTGGGACTTAACCCCCACTGTTAACACCCCAGAACAGGCCCGGACCCTTTCTGCTGCCCTTCGACAGCCCTTCGACTATGCTCAGGACAGGACTCAGGACGTGGCGGCTTCTCATAAAGGCAGGGTGCTCCCTATCCACGTCAAGGTGGACACAGGAATGGGCCGCTTCGGGCTCCTGCCCGAGGAAGTTGCGGACTTCGTTCAGGCGCTATCTGAATTGCCTGGCCTCATCCTTGAGGGCATCTACACCCACTTCGCCATGGCCGATGCGGTGGACAAGGCATACACTCTTCAACAGTTCGAGGTCTATCTTGAAGTGGTGAAGAGGCTAGAGGAAGCGGGTTTCACCATCCCCATCAAACATGTGGCCAATAGTGCAGCCACTCTGGACCTGCCGGAGACGCATCTGGACATGGTGCGCTGCGGCATTGCCCTCTACGGGCTGCGCCCTTCTAATGAAGTGGAGCCGACCATTCCCCTGCGCCCCGCTATGGCCCTCAAGAGCCGGGTGGCCCGAGTGCGTACCCTCCCCACTGGTTCCCCCATCAGCTACGGCTGCACCTATACTACTAGAGGACCTACCCTCGTGGCCCTGGTGCCCGTCGGCTACGGCGACGGCTACCATCACCTTCTCTCCAACAGAGGGCAGGTTCTCATCCGTGGTCAACGCGCCCCCATCGTAGGCCGGGTCTGCATGGATCAGTTTGTAGTGAAGGTCAACAATATCCCCAACGTACAGCAGGATGACGAAGTGGTGCTCCTTGGGCGGCAAGGCGACCCTGTACTTGGCATACAGGACAAGTGCGCTGTACTTGGCATACAGGACAAGTGCGATGAGATCAGCGCTGAGGAAGTGGCCACTTGGGCCGAAACCATCAACTACGAGGTGACTACCAGCATCTTGCCGCGGGTGACAAGGGTCTACTTCAAAGGCGGGCAGGTCGTGCCTGTGCACCCTGTTGTCGAGAAAATATTGTGATCTATCGAGTTTAGTTTATCTTCAGCGCTGCGAGAAGAAGGGGTTGCTGCGCCGCTCGTTTCCGATGGTTGTAGCCGGGCCGTGGCCGGGGTAGACCGTCGTTTCATCGGGCAGGGCCAGCAGCTTCCGGATGGAGTCCATCAGAACGCTGTAGTTGCCGCCAGGCAGGTCGCTGCGGCCGACGCCCATGTTAAAAAGGACGTCGCCGTCGAAGAGCACGCTTTCCTCTTGGCTGTAGAGGGAGATGCTGCCCGGCGAGTGGCCCGGCGTATGTAGAACCTTCAACTCGATCTTGCCCAGGGTCACCACCTCGCCTTCATCCAGACTCGTGTCGGCCGGGGGGCTGGCCTTGCCTAGCACTCCGAACAAGAGGGCCCCGCCGCCCTTGGTCAAGAGGGGTGCGTCGGCGGAGTGGATGGCCAGGGATGCTCCCGTGGCTTTCACCACTTCCTTGTTAGCCAACGTGTGGTCGAAGTGGCCGTGGGTGTTGATGACGTATTTTATCTTCAGGCCCAGCCGTTTCACCTCGGCCAGGATGCGCTTTGCGTCTCCGCCGGGATCAATGATGGCTCCCTCTTTTGTATCCTCGCAGCCCACGATGTAGCAGTTGGTCTGGAGCAGGCCGACGCGCAGCATCTTTACTATCAAGCTTTCCTCCGATTACGAGCATTGACACAGACCCAGAGCCTAAAAGCTCGGCTACAGACTCCTAGGCTGTCTGTCCAAGCTTTGGCCAACGCTTCAGCGTCAGGGCCTTATTATATCGCTTCAGTCTCCGTTGTCAAACGCCCCAGAGTTTGGAGAATTGTGGCCCAAGCTGCCGGCCTGAAAACCCGCCTCTGGCTGGTTTTCTAGTGGGGTCGCGTCGAGTTTCCAACTCGAGGCGGCGGCTCCACGGTCGCCACGGTAGGGGCAACCTTTGCGGTTGCCCTACTGTTGCCAAGCGGGGCGAAATCTGCTATAATCTAGGCAGTAGGGATAGTGCGTTTGCCTGTACTTTTACGGTGATAGGCGTTATGAGAAGTTGAGAGAGGTAAAGCAGATGCGAGCATTTCTCAAGACGCTGGCGACGATTGTGTTGGTGGCGGTAATTGCCGGGGCATCCTTCCTGGCGGGCTTCGGAGTCGATCA
>JAUWYT010000100.1 GCA_030615705.1 Chloroflexota bacterium | reverse complement strand
GTTCGGGTTCGGGCTATCCTCAACAAGTTGAGGACTCTACCGCCAGTGAACAATGGGCGGCTGACCTGCCGGTGCTGACCGCCCACGTCCAGCTGGAGCGGGAGGGACAGTCCATCGCCGGCATAGTGCCGCTGGCGACGGAGCGGGGTAAGATCGAACTTGAGCTGCCCGATCCGGCCCTGTGGTGGACCCACGACCTGGGGCAACCGGCGCTGTACGATCTGACCGTCGAACTCCGCGTCGGGGACCAAATCCTGGACACCTACCACGAGCGGGTCGGCGTGCGTACCATTGAGGTGGACCAATCGCCCGACTCCGACGAGCCCGGCACCAGGTTTTTCACCTTTGTACTGAACGGGGTCAAACTCTTCGCCAAAGGCGCCAACTGGATCCCGGCCGATTCCTTCATCAGTCAGGTGGACGAGAGCCGATATCGGGAGCTCGTGGAGTTGGCTGTGGCGGCCAACATGAACATGCTGCGGGTGTGGGGCGGCGGCATCTATGAAAAGGACGCCTTTTATCGTCTCTGCGACGAGCTGGGCGTTCTCGTCTGGCAGGATTTCATGTTCGCCTGTGCTCCCTATCCGGATCACGACCCCGAATTCATGGCCGAGGTGGAGCGAGAGGCGGTGGCCGTCCTGCAGCGACTGCGCAACCACCCCTGCATCGCCCTCTGGTGCGGCAATAACGAGAACGACTGGATCGCCGACCAGTACCACTGGCAACAGCCCGGCTACCGGTTTCCAGGCTGGCGGATCAATCACGAATTGCTGCCACCCATCGTCGAGCGCATGGACGGCACCCGCCTCTACTGGCCCTCTAGCCCCTACGGCGGGAACGATCACAACGACGAGCGGGAGGGGAACCGACACAACTGGCAGGTGTGGCATGGCCTGGTGTTTCCCCGGCGCTTTGGCCAGCGCCCCGAGCGCCGCTTCACCCCGGAGGGAGTCTCCTTCCGGCACTATGCCAAGGACATGGCGCGCTTCGTGAGCGAGTTCGGCATGCACGCCGCGCCGGTCCTGGAGACGTTACGGCGCAACATCCCTGCCCCGGGTCTGCGTCTGGGCAGCCCGGAGCTGCTCTATCGCAACAAGGACGACCCCAGAGACAAGGGCAACCACCTGATGGCCTCCTGCACCGGCCTGCCGACGACCCTGGAGCAATACATTGACTTCTCCATGATCGCCCAGGCGGAGGGGCTCAAGTTCGGCATCGAGCACTACCGGCGGCGGAAGTTCCACTGCAGCGGGACCCTCTTCTGGCAGCTCAACGACTGCTGGCCGGGCCTCAGTTGGAGTGTGCTGGACTACTACCTCTTCCCCAAGGCTGGCTACTTCTACGCTAAGAGGGCCTACGCGCCCATTTTGGCCTCCTTCAAAGAAGAAGTGGATGGGGTCTCGCTATGGATCACCAACGACACCCTGGAGGACTTCAGCGACACGGTGACCGTCTTCCAGGGCGACTTCTCCGGCCGCAAGCTGTACGAGGAGATCCTGGAGGTTCGGGTGCCGGCCAATGCCTCTCTCAAAGTCAAGCACCTCTCTTTCGTCGAGCTACGTATCGAAGACCCGCGACGGGAGTATTTGGCCGTGTGTTCCCAAAGCGGCAGGTTTTACGACAACCGTCACTTCTTCGTGGAGGTCAAGGACCTGGTCAGGCCGAAGCCTGATCTGAAAGTGGAGATCGCCGAGGGGAGCGACGGGAAGTACGAGGTCGGAGTGACCACCGATGTCTACGCTTATTTCGTTAAGCTGGTTGTGCCCATAGAGGGCACTAAGTTCAGTGACAATTACTTCGACCTCTTTCCCGGCCAGGAGCGGCTCATAGAGGTCTGGAACGAGGCGGGTCGGCGGCTAGAGGAGAGCGATATAGCGGTGGGCTACCTCTAGCAGAGCTTAAGGTCGGGGAGGCAGCGGTAGTTCCTGCGTCCCGAGAACCCCGCCGCTGGCTGGCCCGCACCCAGTAGGCTCCCCGTTCCTTCTCGTAGAAGCTTTCACTCTCGCCTCACTTGCGCTAGTCGTACCATAACGGCAAGAAGTTAACCACAAAGAGCACAAAGGCACAAAGAAAAAATCGAAAAACTTAGTGTCCTGGTGTCTTGGTGGTTTTTATGAGACTTGAACCTTGCTTGATTCCGGCTTGTCCGGATCAGGGATGACAAGCCGATGCGCTATCCCACAAACCCAATTGACAAGGGGAGCGCTTGCCGTCCAAGAGGATGAAGGAGGCGGCGCGCTTGGCTACAGCTCCGACCTTATGGAGGTCCGAAAGCTCGCAGAACTTGCCCTTCCCGCGCAGCTTGAGGATGCGGGAAGCCGAGCGGGGGCCGATGCCGGGGACGCGGAGAAGTTCTTCGCGGCTGGCCCGGTTCACCTCTACGGGAAAGCACTCAGGATGGGCCTGGGCCCACATCAGCTTGGGGTCGGCCTCGCTGGGCAGGTTGCCCGAATCATCGAAGATCAAGTCCTCGAAGGTGAAGCCATACTTGCGGAAGAGGAAATCGCTCTGATAGAGGCGATGCTCGCGCAGAGGCGGCGTAGGGGGATGATCCTCCAGAGGGGTATCTACAATCGGTTGGAAGGCGCTGAAGTAAACCCGCGCTAACCCCACCTCCCGATAGAGTCGCGCGGTGGTCGAGAGGAGCTCGCGATCGGTTTCATCTGATGCCCCGACGACGAACTGGGTGGTCTGGCTGACCGAGACTCGCTTGCCCTTGCCCTCCTCGATGAGGTGATTGGCCCAATGCAGGGGCTGGAGGAGATGGGCGGTGAAATCCTTGGGGGGAGCGATACGGGCCAGGCGTTCCGGGTTCGGTGCCTCCAGGTTCACCGACACCCGATTGGCAAGTTGCACCGCTCGCTCCACGTGGGCGAAGGTAGCGCCAGGCAGGATCTTGAGGTGGACGTAGCCGGGGAAGGCGTAGCGGCGGCGCACCAGCTCAACCGTGGCGATCATGCGGTCCATGGTGCGGCCAGCATTGCACACGCCGGAGCTGAGGAAGAGTCCCCGCACCAGTCCCTTGCGGTGCATTTGGTCGAAAGCGTAGGCCAGCTCCTCAGGGGTGAAGCTGAGGCGCCGAAAGTTGCGGCTGGCACGGTTAGCGCAATAGTAGCAATCGTTCTCGCAGGCGTTGGTGAGCAGTATCTTGAGAAGATTGATCCTCTTGCCATCAGGGAGCACGGCCGGATAGATCCAGCGGCCCAGGTCATCGCGAGCCCGGCTCGCCTGCGTGCCGCAGGCGTCACCGCACAAATCATATTGAGCCGAGCGGCCCAGTACCTCGATCTTTTGGCCAGTATCCACGCTAACCACCCCCTGTTTGGACTGCCTATATTATACGAACAAATGTTCGAAATGTCAAGGGGGCAAGCCTCAATCCACGTCGTGCCACCCTCCAGGCACTGAGCTGTCTAGCCAATGGAGATAATCAACGTCTCCGTCCACAATGGGCAGGGCGATGATTTCAGGCGTCTCGTAGCTGTGCAGTTCTTTGACACATCTCGCCAGGTGCTCAAACACGTCCCGTCGGCTCTTAACAATCAAAAGAGCTTCGCTATCGCGTTGCACCTCATCTTGCCAGCGATACACCGAGGTAATAGAGGGGACTATGTTGACACAGGCAGCCAACATCCTTTCGACCAGTGCCTGGGCTATCTTATCAGCCTCCTCCAATGAGCTGACAGTGATGAGAATCATGACATGTTCAGAGTCAGACATCCCACGTTCCTTTCCCCTTGCGGTGCGCTTCGATAGCAACAGAGCTTGGGCGGGTCACCCAAGCTCTCCCAACATACTTTGGTACGCCCGGGGAGACTCGAACTCCCAGCAAACGGTTTCGTAGACCGCTCCTCTATCCTATTGAGGTACGGGCGCCCAAAATAAAAGGCACCCTCGACAGGATTCGAACCTGTGACCTCCTCCTCCGCAGGGAGGCGCTCTAATCCACTGAGCCACGAGGGCGCGTGCTGACACCAAAGCAGGCGGGGAGAGTGGGATTCGAACCCACGGAAGAGCTTTTTGGCCCTTCAACCGCTTAGCAGGCGGTCCCATTCGTCCACTCTGGCATCTCCCCGGGCTGGCTATTTGCAATTGGCTGATTTGGCGGAGGGAGAGGGATTCGAACCCCCGGTGAGGTTGCCCCCACAACGGTTTTCAAGACCGTCGCCATAGTCCACTCGGCCATCCCTCCGGACTCAGAGAGACCTGCCCTCCCCATCCACTATTAGTATACCAAAGAGCAGCAATAATGTCAAGCTTCCGCTGGCAGATCTCACAGCGCCTGAGGGGGCTTCTCAGCTTCAGACGGGGATTTCAATCCTCTCTCTCGGCCACGAAGAGCCATTTTACAGGCTTTTTACGAATCAATAACAACCACGTAACACCTATCCTGGATAATGAGGCCAGAATGTGGCTCCCGGGGCCAAGTTCCAAGAATCCAAAGGGGGTAGAGAACGATGAAAAAGAAAAGGAGAAGGAAAATGAGAAAGATCGAGCATATCTTGTTTTTGGCTCTTGTGGTGGGAGCGCTCTTGCTGACAAATAGCGGATGTGCATCCCTCCCGACAGCAAACGCACAGGAGTTGACGGATGTGGGAAATCTGCGAAGGGAGGTGCAACTGCTCAACCTGCTCAACGGCCTTGAGCTGAGGGCAAGCCAGATGCGTTTCATCATCGAAAAGGCTCAAGAAGCTGAGGAGATCCGAGATGAGCTTATGAACAGGGCTGATGAGAACATCGAGGAAACCGTCGCCGTGCTAAGCGAGCTGAGGGCCACCCTGATGCGGGGGGAGAACATCACGGATTCCTCAAGAGAACGGTGGTTCTCCATTCACAGCGAAAACCAAGAGCTGAGGGAGAAATACCAGACAGAGATGACCAGGATCGCGCGAGAGGTGAAGGTCATTTTAGAGCGACGTCAAATCTACGCCCTGGAGCACTTCGTCCCCTGCGTCATCCCGCCCCAGGGTGGAGCACGCATCGGACAGGCGGAGGACACCACCGCCGCTGAAGAGGTTCTGGCGCGCATAAGGGCCATACCAGACGCCAAGTTCGAGAGAAACAAAGAAGAGATAGCACGAAGGATCACAGAGCACCTGAAGACCCATCTACCCGGAGGTTTCATTTTGGTCATCAACGACAGGAGGAAACAGCGAGGATACTCTCAATCCTCGACGAGGCAAGGGGTCTGTCCGACGTGGAGTTCGAACTGCAGAAGACTGACCTGGTCCAAGAAGTGAAGTCCGAATACGAGCTTCCCGAGGCACCCGTTGATACCTGCCTGAAGATAGAGAGGCACCTCCTCGATCCCAGGATCATCCCCTTGCTGGAGGAGAAACTGGCTCTCACGGAATAGAGATACCGGTCATCAAGCGCATCTTGGTAGAACAGCCAAGCCCCCTTCGCCTCAGCGGGAGGTGTAGGGGGTTTGGCTTTCTTGTGTTATTGGCCTTAACGTGGCAGTGGATCAGGCGAGAGGGGACCTCATCGAGGGCGTAGAGTTGGGCGGCGCGACGATCTTCTTGGAATAAGTCGTTCTTTCGAATGTGCTTTTTTCTTAAGCAAGCTCCTGATAGCTTGCAGATTACCTCAGCCTTTGAACCGTGATCTAACAGGTTCCCAGAGCGATCTCTCGATCATCTTTCTTTGAAAGTCACATTCATATGTGGTTGGCTGTGAGTTAAGCGCGCCGTTCGCGAGCAAGGCGAGGGCCCGACAACCATGGCCGCAAAGATAACGCCACGGACACCCTTTGCAGGTTTCAATTGCATCAACTGTGAGCTCTCGGCACCGCTTGAAAACGGTGGACTCGCGGTACACATCGACAATATCATGAGTCCTGATATTTCCTGCGCAGAATTCTGGCGCATGGATGCCATAGCATGGATATACATCGCCATTCGCTCGAATGCTGATATAGCGCTTGCCGATGCCACAGGACAGTTTCTTGTAGAGCCGAGCAGGGCGAGAGAACCCGAATAGGTCTAGCTCGATTTCGCCAGCGAATTGCTCGTCAAGGGTGTCCGCAACCCAAATGCATTTGTCCACATCTGGTAGGAGATCAGGGTGTTCAGCTCCTCTGCCCCAAGCTATGAATCTGGTTAGTGAAAAGAGTTTACGTCCATCTCAAGTATCAGTCGCGCTATATTGGGAAGATCGGCTAGATTAAGGGACGTTAAGGCTGCGCCGACCGCGGCGTTCGCTTCTGCTTCTACTAATAGTCGAAGTGCACTGACAGTTTCATCAAATGTATTTCTACCCCGGAGCCTCTCACGAATTGATGCGGTGCTGCCATCTAAACT
>JAUWYT010000167.1 GCA_030615705.1 Chloroflexota bacterium | reverse complement strand
AAGAAGAGGTACGATGACCACATAAAGCCCGGTGATGAAGCCAGCTTTGGAAGCACTGGTCTGCCTGAGGCCCAATGTCTAGAAGGCATAACCGGCGAAGAAGAACAGGCCCGTCAGGAGTCCTGCTGCGGCTTGCTTCCTGTTCATGGTGAGAAGGCGCTGCCAGCAGAAGGGAATCAGGGCCGCCAACGCCAAAGAGAAGCGCAGAGTCAGGAAGGCGAACACGGGGGAGTCATTCACGGCTTCTTTCACGATGACGAAGGTGCTGCGCCAGATCAGGGACACGAGGAGGAGCGCCAAATTGGCCTGGAGCTGTCTATTCATAGCTCTTGATAGGTAACTACTCATCTGGCTCGGCCTGGATTGCCAAATCCAGGCCCGAAATGACCGAAACCGATCGAATTCAGCCAGTTCGGCCGCGGGATCTGGCGATCCGGCGGGAGCAGGTGAGTAACTACGATGGCAAAAATCAAAGGACCAGGGTTGACCAGGCCCTAGTCCCACTAAGGAGGTTAGCAAGAGCATTCTTCATCTTTTTGCTAACCGCATTATAGCACATGGGCGTCAATTCATCGTCAGTTGTGCGTCAGAATAGGACCAGTTGATATGGGCGTAACCCTTAGCTTTTCAACTCCCCCCGGACAGTTTGATAGAGTTCCTCGGCCTTGAGTTCCTGCAAGGTGTAGCAGGGAGCGCCCAAGGCATCGGCCAGGTCCTGGGCCAAACCACGATCAAATGAGGCATGCTCCATGTTTATGACCACTGAGCGAATGCCGCTGCACCGGATGAGGTCGGCCACCTTGAGGCCCTCTTCCTGAGCCGGGAGGTCGGTCATGGAGACGTTGCCCGCTCCGTCGCTCAGGAGGATCATCAAGGGCATCACTTCGGGGTTGTGGCGAATCTCCCTCTTACACACGCGATAGGCTATGAGGAGCCCGCTGGAGAGAGGAGTCTTGCCGCCGACTGGGATGTCCTGGAGGGCTTTCCTGGCTAACTCCACGCTGGAGGTAGGGGGCAGGACTAACTTGGCCTCCTCTTTTTGGAAGACGATGAGGCCCACTTGGTCCCGGCGTTGATAGGCGTCGTTGAGGAGGGACATGATGGCCCCTTTAGTGGCCACCATGCGCTCCGCAGCGGCCATGGACCAACTGGCGTCAACCACGAAGAGGATGAGGTTGGCCGCCCGCCGCACTCGCACCTTGCGCTGCAAATCCTCATCGGCGATGGCCAAGGCTAGATTGCCGCTCTGACGACGGATTTGGTGAGGGGCAGCGTATCGGAGGGTAGCGTCAAAGGCGATGTCATCACTCTGCCCGTTGGCGGGCCGGCTCTGGACGTAGCGCCTCCGCTTACGCTCGGTCTTGGTGAAACTGCGCTTGCCCGCGCTGCGCCTGGTCAGCGGGTCCAGCGGAGTCTGCACACGCCTGGGCTTGAAGGCCTGGCCTACGGACACTGGCATTTCCGCCTGCCGGGTGTAGGAGAGGGGCACGGGATCTGCCTGGTGACCCCTGAGCGGAGTCGCTAAGTTGGCCCCACTGGCTGGGGTAGCCCTTGGGTTTCTTTGACCGGATCAGGGGCGCTCTCTGTTGAGGAGGCCGTGTCCTGATGAGCCAGCTCCGTGTGTACCTGCACCAGCCTCTCCCCCAGTTCCTCGAACTTCAGCTCCGCTTCCTGGAAAGGCTGCCTCTTCAGGCGATGGGGCAGGGCCACTTCAGCCGCCGCCAGGATATCGGTCTCCTTGATCCGACGTCGCCCTGCGAAGGCGGCGTGAGCTAAGGCCGTCTTGAGGATAACGATGTCCGCCCGGTGCCCGTCCACTGATAGATTCGCCATTAGCTCAGCGATGGCCAATAGATGACTGTGGTCATATCCGACCTCAGCCAAAAGCTCCCTGGCGCTGGCGATCTCGCGCGAGAGTTGCTCCTCGTGAGGTTCCCATTCCTCCCGAAAGCCCTCAGGATCTTGTTCGAATTGGACACAGCGCTCCAGGATCTCCACCCGGGCCTTGGGATCGGTGATGCCTCTGATCTCCACGCAGAGGGCAAAGCGGTCCAACAGTTGCGGCCGCAGTTCCCCTTCCTCGGGGTTCATGGTGCCCACCAGGATGAAGCGGGCGGGGTGTGAGAAGGAGATGCCTTCTCGTTCCACCACGTTAACGCCCATCGCCGCCGAGTCCAACAGCAGGTCAACAACGTGGTCATCGAGCAGATTGACTTCATCTGCATAGAGCAAGCCGCGGTTGGCGGTGGCAAGTACCCCTGGCTCGAAGTGGCGCTCACCGCGCTTGATAGCCAATTCGATGTCCAGTGTGCCCACCACCCGGTCCTCGGTGGCGCTGACAGGCAGGTTCACAAAGCGAGTCCTGCGACAGGCTATGGGCAGCTCCTCACCGCGCTCAACTCGATCGCGGCAGTAATCGCAAAGGGCTTGAAGTTGCGCAGGATCGCAGCTAAAGGGACAATCGGCCACCACCTCGATCTCTGGCAGCAGTGCGGCCAGCGCCCGGTCTGCTGTGGACTTGGCCGTGCCCCGCTCGCCACGGATCAGCACTCCGCCGATTTAGGGGCTGATGGCATTCAGGATGAGAGCCATCTTCATTTTCTCTTGGCCGACGATGGCTGTGAAGGGGAAAATGGCTGGCATCGTTTTTCTCTCCGCAGAATGCGGTTATGGCAAAGAGATTATGGCCCAAGTCAGGAAAAAGTCCAAACAGTCAGAGGAACCCGTCTTCTTGCGGAAAACTGGTTCCTCTCAGTCGCGCTTGACAGGATTGGCTTTTTGATTATAATATCGGCATCCGATAACGGGAGGCGATAAGGTGATCCGCGATTTCTTTCTGGGTTTCATCAAAATCCACATTCTGTACCACGCGGCTGAAGGGCCAGTCTACGGTGCGGAGATGGCCCGGGAGCTGGGCCGTCATGGGTACGACATCAGCCCGGGCACGTTGTATCCCACGCTGCACGGGCTGGAGGGGAGTGGCTATCTGATCAGCGAGGAGCGCGTGGTGGCGGGCCGACGTCGCAAGTACTACCTCATCACCCCTAAGGGACAGGAGGCCTTGGAAGAGGCACGGGCCAGGATCGCCGAATTGGTACACGAAGTGCTGGGAGAATAGCGAATGGCGAATGTAATCTTGAGGAGGCAACATGACTGACAAGCAGCTTGAAACCCCAAACCCTGAACCTGCGAACCGTAGATTGAGCTGGCGGTCGCTGCCGCGCAACGTGTGGGCGGTGAGCCTGACCAGCTTCTTCATGGACATCTCGAGCGAGATGGTGATCAGCATCCTGCCCCTTTTCCTGTCCAACGTGCTGGGGGTGAAGACCAACGTCATCGGGCTGATCGAAGGCATCGCCGAGGCCACGGCCAGTTTGCTCAAGGTGTTCTCCGGCTGGCTTTCGGATAAGCTGCGGGCGCGCAAGTGGCTGGCGGTGGCCGGGTATGGGCTATCGTCGTTGGCCAAGCCGTTCTTCTACGTCGCAAATTCGTGGGGGGTGGTGGCGGGCGTGCGCTGGGCCGACCGGGTGGGCAAGGGCGTCCGCACCGCGCCCCGCGACGCGCTGGTGGCGGACAGCATTGACGAGCGACATCGGGGGCTGGCCTTTGGTCTGCACCGCGCAGCCGACACCGGCGGGGCGATGTTAGGGCTGGCCATCGCCCTGGTCGTGGTGTGGATGGCGCAGCGCAGCAATATGGTTCTGGGGCGCGCTACCTTTCAGACGGTGGTGCTCATCAGCGTGGTGCCGGCTTTCCTGGCCGTGCTCTCGCTGGCCATCGGTGCGCAGGACGTGCCGGTCAAGGGGAAGCGCGAGGCCCCGTCCGTTTCCTTCCGGGGGCTGGGTCGCTCGTTCGCGATCTTCATGATCATAGTCGGCATCTTCGACCTGGGCAATTCGTCGGATGCGTTCCTGGTGCTGCGGGCGAGTGAGCGGGGGCTGAACGTGGTAGAGGTGCTGGGGATGCTCATCACTTTCAACCTGGTGTACACCCTGCTTTCCACCCCTGCCGGGTCGCTCTCTGACCGTATTGGACGGCGCAAGCTTATTATCGGCGGCTGGCTGATCTACGCTCTGATCTACTTCGGCTTCGCAGTGGCGGGGACGGGCTGGCACGTGTGGGTTCTTTACGCCGTTTACGGGGCGTACTACGGCCTGGCCTACGGCACGACCAAGGCGATGGTGGCCGACATCGTGCCGGCAGAGCTGCGGGGCACGGCCTACGGGACGTACAACGCCGCGCTGGGCATCCTGGACTTTCCGGCCTCGCTCATCGCCGGACTGCTGTGGTCGGGCATTCCATCGTTGGGATGGAACGGCTTTGGCCCGTCGGCGCCGTTTTTCTTTGGCGGGATGCTAGCGCTCATCGCAGCGGTGTTGATGGCCGTATGGTCGCCACGCCCGAGCGCATCCCCTGCCGGCGGATTGCGATAGCTCAGATTTCATAGCATCCTATTCTCTCAAGGAGGTCAGTTGATGAAAGTCGAGGTCCCCCTTTCGAAGGCCAATCGCCTGATCAACCCAGGGCCTGTGGTCCTGGTCACCTCTAAGCACGAGGAGGTCGTCAACATCATGACCGCCGCCTGGACGACACCCATCAGCCATGATCCACCGCTCGTCGGCGTGTCTATCAGTCCTCGTCGTTTCACACATGAGTTGATCAAGAAAAGCGGCCAGTTCGTGCTCAACGTGCCGGGGCGCACTTTGGCGAAGCAGGTCAAGCTTTGTGGCACGCTCTCCGGGCGCGAGGTAGACAAGTTCGAGGAGGCCCGCCTGACGCCTGCGGGGGCCAGGATGGTGAGTGTTCCCCTCATCGAGGAGTGCCTGGGCCACGTGGAGTGCATCCTAGTTGAGCACTACTCCTTGGGCGACCACACGCTCTTC
>JAUWYT010000226.1 GCA_030615705.1 Chloroflexota bacterium | reverse complement strand
CAAGGCCTTAAGGAGGATGAGCAGGTCCAGCCGTAGAGACCAATGGTCTATGTACCAGATGTCCAACTCGATGCGCTCCCTCCAGGGGATGATGTTGCGGCCATTGATCCAGGCCCAGCCAGCCATCCCTGGCTTCACCTCCAGGCGGCGCCTCTGGCGGGGGGTGTAGCGAGCCACCTGGCTGGCCATTCCTGGCCGTGGTCCGACAAGACCCATCTCGCCCCTCAAGACGTTGATGAGTTGGGGCAGCTCATCCAGCGTCCACTGGCGCAGGAAGCGGCCCACGCGAGTGATGCGGGGATCGTCCTTGGAAACTTCCAGCCCCAGGCCCTTGTTCTCAGCACCCACTACCATGGTGCGGAACTTGTAGCAGCGGAAGATCCTGCCATCCTTACCTACACGCTTCTGGATGTACAGCACCGGGCCGCCGCCATTGAGCTTGATGGCCAGGGCGACGAGGCCGATCAGGGGTGAGAGCAGAATCAACGCAACAAGGGAAATAACGATATCGAAGGCGCGTTTGAGAGCCAGTTGGATGCGGCGGTTCATGTTCGAGCTTCTTCCTCTTCCAGAATTGCATTCAGACATACGCCAAATTGGGATCATCACGGATGTAAGCCAGTTGCTGGCCTAAATAAGGCAGCGGGGCCAGCCCATGCCAGCGCCGTAGAAGATGATAGGCTGGCGAGGTGAGCAGACGGCAGGTGTCCACCGCCTTGCTCCACTCGGCGCGGCGGACCTCAGCTACCACGTCTGGATCGGGCAACAGGCCAAAGTCCCACGCCGCACACAGCCGTGCCAGAAAGTCCACCTGTTCGGCCAGGCCCTGCAGCGCTGCGGGCGGTTCGGTATCCGGGTAAAGTGCACCGTCAATCCAAAAGCCGTCAGAAACATCACTGGAGTGCATTCAGGAACTCCTCCCTGAACCAGGATCGCACCCGTTCGGCTTCGGCCCGCTGCTGGGAATCGGTGACCCGAGCCAGAGGGCGGTGCTGGGCGATGCGCGTCAGGTGTGTCTCGATGGCCAGCCGGGCCCGGGTGCTATCCGTATCGCTGCCAGCCAACTGTTGCCGGCGCCGCCAGAGGTCCCAACATTCGCGCGGCGTCGTCAAGCCGGCCTGGCACAGCGCGTAGATGTCACGGAAATCTCGCGGGGCGCCGCGCTCCACCAACGCCACCATCTTGCTTGCCACCAGGTCTGGAAAACTATCCAGGAGCACGTTTGTCCAGGGTGCCGGCGCAGAGGGCTCCAGTTGGGCAGAACGGCGCGCCATCTGAAAACTAAAGACGCATCGCTCCTCATGCAGCAACTCCACACTGATCACATCGCCCCAGGCGCGGGTTTTGACCTGCCCGAAGGATTCGAGCGTTATTTCCAGCACACGGATCACCTGGCGCCGATCCTCTGCCGTGGCCGAAGCGTCCCACCAGGCATCCACATCGTGAGTCGGGCGATAGTCCAGATAATGCAACAGGCCCAGAGCGCCGCCCAGGGAAATCTTCTCCCCCAAGCCATGGTCAGCCAGGGCCTGCAAACAGGCCTCGGCATAGTCAGGCAGGTGTGCCGGGCGACGTGGCTGCTTTACGTTATCTGTGTCCATTTGACCGTTTCCTCCAGTCATTTCCCCTCACCGACCAGCGAAGTCAACACCCGCTCTAGCCTTTCTGCCTGCTCATGACGGTCGAAGTAGGTGACGACGTAGGAGCAGGCGTTCTGGCCATGCCAGGCTTAACTTCCAGCCGCCGTCGCTGCCATGAGGTATAGCGTGCCGTCTGGCTAGCCACCCCTGGCCGTGGTCCCACCAGGCTCATATCGCCCCTCAGGACGTTGATGAGCTGGGGTAGCTCGTCCAGCGTCCAATAGCGCAAGAACCGGCCCACCCGTGTGATCCGCTCGTCATCCCGAGCTACCTCCAACCCTAACCCCATCTTCTCCGCCCCCACCACCATAGTGCGGAACTTGATCAGATTAAAGGGCTTACCGTCCTTGCCAATCCGCTCCTGGCTATAGAACACGGGCCCCTTAGAATCGAGTTTAATAAGAAGGGCGATAAATAGAAACAGCGGAGACAAGATAAGGAGGCTCACAATAGAAACGACGAAGTCAAAGAGACGCTTAATTGCTTGTTGGCAAGTTTTCATTTAGCGCGTCACCACCACAGTATAGGTGTAGTCGAAATACGACCAAGCCAGTAGAAAGGCATCCAACGGCCGGTTCAGTTTGTTTCAGGTGAGGCACGTGGAGCCCTGTACTTGGCCATACAGGACAAGTGCAAGGGCTTCGGCACGCTCAGCTATCTCCTCAAGAAGTGTCTGGTCGAAAAGCACCTCTCCTGTCTCTACGACGACATCAACCTCGCCGACCTTGCCCACCGGCCCCGTGGATGGAAAGGCCAACATCACCGGCACCCGCCAGCAGATGCGGTCGGCAACGACCAGGCTGGGCTCATCTCCGAACAACAGATTGCCAACCCGATCTAACACCAGCTTGCTAACCTTGCTTTGTGCCGTGAGGGCCGTGATGTGAACTTTCGATCTGAGCCTGATATCAACCTCTAGCTCCGCCCATCTTGGAATTGACGATGTTCCTAACTCAACTGTCATATCTGCCTCCTCTGCCCCATGCTGCTTGCTACCTGCCATTATACCTAAGTCCGCCCCAGAAAGCAAAGACGAATGCCGATCTGCCCCTCCGCTGACGCTAGCTCAATGGCATATAGCCTGCACAAGCCATTTGCCATACGCTATATGCCACGGGTGTGACTAAAACAACCTGGGACGCAGCCCCTGGCTTGTCTAGTTTGGAAAAGCATGTTATAATTTGGTGTAAGAAGCCCAAGCGGTATTATGAGGGGGATAGAAATGGCCGAGCTCAGGCTTATCTCTCCACGCAAACGCCAATTGAAGCCGCTGGTAGAAGCGGCACTCCACCCTGTACTTGGCGCCCTTCGTCCACTTTGTCCTTGGGACAAAGTACCAAGGGCTTGGGCCGAAGGACCAAGGGTACAGGACAAGTGCAACGAGCTGCGTTTGCTGGAAGCCGGCATCCGCCGCACCGAGCAGAAGCTCCAGGGGTTCGAGACTCGATATGGCCTGCCCTCCGCAGAATTCGTCCGCCGCTACGAGCAGGACAGGCTGGAAGAGACCCTGGAGTTTGCCGAATGGATCGGGGAATACCGCCTGCTAGAACGGTTGCGGGAAAAGGCAGATGCCCTGCGGGAGCTCCGGTAAGAAGCTGAACCTTCCTACATATCCTCATCACAAACATGAGGGCAGTGAATACAATGTGGTAGCCTCACCTGCGCGTGATCTGGCGGCTGTCCTCAGCGAGATCGAGATATTGGTCGAACTCCGTTAACCAGTGTCAGTCTTGCCTCCTCGCTTTGTCACCCCCTCTCCCCTGCTCCCTCGCTTCCCCCCACCTCGTCTCCCCCTCTCTCCGACTCCCGAACTTCTCCCTCAGCAGCCTATCGTACTCGGCCTCCACCCTCTGAAAGACCTTTCGCTCGTCGAAGAATTCCTCCGCTCTCCTCCTGCCAGCCTGCCCCATCTTCTTGGCCGTTTCTGGATCCTGTAGTAAGCCTAATATCGCTTCGGCCAAAGCATCAGCATCTTTCACTGGCACCAGTATCCCCGTCTCCCGATCTTTGACCACCTCTCTACAGCCGCGGATATCGGTAGCCACCACGGGCTTGGCCATGGCGGAGGCTTCCATGAGGGTGCGAGGAAGACCCTCCCGGTGTGAAGGCAATACGAACACGTCCATTATAGCATATAACTGAGGCATATCCATCCTCATGCCGAGAAAGATCACGTCGTCCCCAAGCCCATAGTCCTTCACGACGTCAGGGTTTAAAGCATCCCTCTTCTCCCTCTCGATGGGGCCAACAACGAGGAACTTAATGTTGGGCATTTTTGCCTTTATGATCCTCGCCGCCTGGAAGAATTCCAAATAGCCCTTCTCTTCGACCAGGCGTCCAACTATCCCCACCACCCCCTCATTTTTCCTGATGCCTATCTCGCG
>JAUWYT010000287.1 GCA_030615705.1 Chloroflexota bacterium | reverse complement strand
GGCCGAGGTGTAGTATTTGTCAACCGTGCTCTCTATCGTCCTGGCGGAGTTGACCACCCTTACGCCCAGATTCTCCAGGCGGTGCAACACATCCACCCTGAAGATGATCTGCTCCAGCGAGCCGGCGGGGATGCTCCTCACTATGACGGCGTCGTAGTTCTCTAATATCTGGTTTTCTATGCGGACGCGGGGCTCATCGGAGATCCTGGCCACGAGACGAGTGATGGGGAAGCACTCTGCAGGGATGCCTCTGCTGTCAAGGGCCCGTCGCAGGGCCTCCACGTGCCAACCCCTTCCGGACCCCAGGATTCCGATTCTCACTCCAGAATCCCCCGCAGCACCTCCAGGTTGGGCCTTCCGGCTCGATAGGTCTTTCCGCTGGTCAGGTTGTTAATGATAACTTCTGCCGGGCTGAAGAGGAGAGGATCAATCTTATAGAAATCCCCTTCGTACGCCTGGAAGATCTCGTAGAATGGCTTGCCGTAATCTCTGGAGGCCGAGGATGGAATCTGGTCTATGATCTGCTCCAAAGCCTCATCGGTGGCCTGGACGGCATAGTAGGCCTGGCCGCCGTAGAGCACGGCGTCGTTGGTCAGCCCGATGGCCTTCAGGTCGTCCGAGGCCACGGGGGCCAGGGGGCAGGTGCCGAAGCCGGCTACGACTTGCTCAACGTCAAAGCCCAGCTCAATCATCTTGTGCAGGCCGGTCTCCACTACCCGCGCTGCGACCTGCACCGAGCCCACCAGGCTGGCGGTGGGGGCGATGGCCAGCATCAAGTTGGTTGCATCCACTCCACACTTGCCGGCCACGTACTCAGCGACCTCCTCGTCGGGCAGCTTGCGGCCCTCCAGCAGGAGCACGGCCACCTCCGACTGATCGCGGTAGCCCAGGTGCTCGAACAGCTCCTCGCCGGCATAGAGCGCCCGCGCTGGCCCGGAGCCCATGGCGAAGAACTTGCCTCGCTTGACGGCCCACCCCGCGTACTGGGCGGCCATGCAGGCGATGGCCGGATGCTCAACGCGCACGCTCACCCCTGGCAACCAAAAGCCAGCATAAGACAGACGGGTGAACGCCACTGCCCCCAGCCCGCCCAGACAGGCCTCGGCGAAAAGCTTGCCCGCCGCGAAACTCCCCGGCACTTTTATGCCGGCGTCAATCACTGTGGTGCCGTTGGACAAAGTCTGCACCGCCACGCCCAGCACCTCGGCCTGGGCCATCATCTGCCGTAGTATATCGGCTGCTCGTTCATTAACGCTGATCATAAATCAGTATCTCCCCCTTACCTAAAGCGGTCACGTCGCCGTGGTAGCGGCGGTAGGTGCCGCCCAGGTACTCGTCGGCGATGGGCAGCCCCCACTCCCGCAGCCGGAGCAGATAGTGGCACAGGAAAACGGGTTGGAAGCGGCAATCGTAGCGGAAAGTGGGCAGCAGTTCCGCGTGGTCGTGCCAACGAGTTGGCCTTAAAGCCACGATGGTCCCGCGCTTCATCCCCGCTCCAGCCCGCGCGCCGAGGCGGCCGAAGACGAAGATCGAGCCAGCGATCATCTTCGCTCCGGCGAAGTCACCCACGTCGCCCAGGACGACGATCAACCCCCGGCGCATCTGCGCACCGACCTCCTGGCCGGCATCACCCTCGACGACGATCACCCCCCGGTTCATCCCCCGTTTCTCGCCCCGGTAGGCCGCGCCGAGCAGGTGGCCCACGTTGCCCTTGATCCAGATACGACCGCCCTGCATGTGCGCACCGGCCCAGTCTCCGGCGTTGCCCTCGACCACGATCTCCCCGCCGCGCATGTACGCGCCCAGATGCAGGCCCACGTCACCCCGCACGGTGATGCGCCCTTGCGTCATCCGCTGTCCGATCTTTTTGACGTGGCGCAGGTCGCCCTCGACGACGATTTGATCCGAGTCCTCGCCCTCCACAGTGAACAGATCGCCCAGCGTCACCTTCCGCCGGCCGTAGAAGGCGGGCAGAGCCTCGATCTCCGCCTGGCTGCGGCCGACAAAATGGTCGGGACAGATGCTATCGGCTTCGATGGGGATCGTAGTTGCTTCTTTCAGGCGCAAGGTGACCGCACCTGTCTCATCCGGCATCCCTATGACATATCCAGCACACGATACGCAACCCAAGGAAGACACCTCCTTGCTGCTTAGAACTTTCTCGGTATCCGTTCAGGTGGGGGGACCCTTGCGAAGGTTAGGCGACAGATTTCAGACCAGAAGTGCCTTCGCCAGTCGGAAATCGCCTCATTGCCAGGGCTATTCTCAACCTTCGCAAGGGTGGCTGAACGTTCTCGGAAAGTCAATCAGGACTACTTTTCGCAGGATAGCCCTCGTTATCCCCCTATCGCCTGCGCTGCAGAGTATTGAGGCACGGCAATGTATCGTTCCGGCCGATGCTGGTGATACTCGGCCAGGAACCGGTCCAGGTGCTCTGACACTGTGGCAGAGATGTAGGCCTCACCGCATTGCTGACACACATCAGCCGGGACATCCCTGATGATGATTAACTCTTCACCATGTCAGATTTCCAGAGTGGTCTTGCCCGGCCTCAATTCCCCACCGCACAAATCACAACGGTCAATGGAGGTGTTTATCTTGACCTCCTAAGCTCTCCCAAGTATCTGGTGCAAATGAAATTGATACTGTCCCAGCGTGCCGCCGTAGTTGCCGGCGGAGATGCGGACGATGCCGGGAATGCAGGCAGCCCGGATACCGACCCGCATTGCCTGCTCTATAGACGCCTCGTACAGGCCGTCAATCACGATCTCCAGCACGGAGTTGACGCCCTCCGGCAGCGCGGACTCGGTCTGGCGGCGGATGGTGGGACAGTAGGCGGTGTTGGTCGAGGCGCGCATGAACTTGTACTGCGACGTTGTCTTGCTCCCGCTGCGGACGATGCCGCCGGGGAAAGGCATCACCACGCCCTTCACCTTCTTCATCACCTCCACCGCTCTCTCCGACGCCTCAAGAGTGGCAGCGAGGCTCTCGCCCAGGATGAGGAAGTTCCCGCCACCGATGGCTTTCTTGA
>JAUWYT010000058.1 GCA_030615705.1 Chloroflexota bacterium | reverse complement strand
CCGGTTCCAAGAGATGGTGGAGACCATCACCGCTCAGGCCGACGAGAACGGGCGCTACACCGCCAGCTCGATGTACCGGGCCTGGAAGGGCTGGTCCTTTGCCGACAAGAAAAAAACCTCGCCCTGGCTCACCTTCCTGGTGCTACGGGTGCTGAAGCGGCTGTACGGAGAGTGAGGGTAGGAGGTTCTATGAATGCTGCTTGACCTGCCAGGCTAAATCATTGCAATGAGGAGGAAATCCAATGGACAAGATCATCGCTTACTGTGGACTGGTATGCACCGACTGCCCGGCCTACATCGCCACCCAGGCGGACGACCGCGCCGCGCTGGAGCAGGTGGCCGCGCAATGGCGGGAGGAGTACAACGCGCCCAACATCACCGTCGAGTCCGTCATCTGTGACGGTTGCCTGACCGAAGACGGACGGCATTGCAGCCACTGCTTTGAGTGCGAGATCCGCGCCTGTGGCGTGGCCCGAGGCGTCGTCAACTGCGCCTGCTGCGACGACTACGCCTGCGAAAGGCTGGAGGGCTTTTTCGGCCTTGTGCCGGATGCAAAGGTCACCCTGGACGGGATCAGGCAGAGTCTCTGATGGAGCAGCCTCCCGCAGGTTTTGAGGCCTGCGGGAGGCTCTTTGAAAGGCGAGACAGTGTGATTGTCAGGGAAATCGAGTGCAAGTCCGTCCTGACCAAATCGGGTATCGAAAGCGTTGACTACGCTCTCAATCCTTATGTAGGTTGCGCGCACGGCTGCGTGTATTGCTACGCCAGCTTTATGAAGCGCTTCACCGGACACAAGGAGGAGTGGGGGGCATTTGTGGACGTCAAGGTCAACGCGGCGGAGGTGCTGGCTCGGCAGATGAAGCGGGCGAAGCGGGGTAATATCGTTTCCAGCACGGTGACCGACCCCTACCAGCCACTGGAGGAGAGGTACGGGATCACCCGTGCCTGCCTGGAGGCGCTCACGGACTATGACTTCCCTATCTCCATCCTCACCAAATCCGACCTGGTGCTGCGCGACCTCGACATCCTCCCCCGCCTCCGTGACACGGAGGTGGGCTTCACCATTACCACCTTGGACGAGGAGGCGCGACGGGTGTTCGAGCCCCGCTCCTCGCCCGTCTCGGCCCGCCTGGCGGCCCTCGCCGAGCTAGCGGAGGCGGGGATCAAAACCTGGGCCTTCTGCGGGCCGCTCCTGCCCCTCCTCTCGGATGGAGAGGAGCAAATGGATGCCCTCTTCGGGGAGCTGGCGAGGGCGGGCGTCTCCTCCCTCATTGTGGACAGCATGAAGCTGAGCGGCGGAATCTGGGGCAGGGTCAGGAGGGTGCTGGAGAGGCATTACCCCGACCTGGTCGAGGGATACCGCCATATCGCCGCCAACCGCAAGCCCTACCACGAGGCGCTGATGGCCACGGCGCAAAGGCTCGCCGAGAAGCATGGCCTGACTTGGAGGGTATAACCATGACCATATTGGAGGAAAAGTGTCTTGCTGGCTGCTGCGGCCTGTACTGTGGGCTGTGTCCCAGATTCCAGTCCAAAGCACCCAGCCGGTGCCTCGGCTGCCAGTTGGGCGAGCAGCATTCCTACTGCAGCGTCTACCGCTGCTGCGTCGTCAAGCGAGGGCTTTTCACCTGCGCCGACTGCGACGAGTATCCTTGCGAGAGGCTGCTGAGGGTGCTGGGCGTGGAAGAGGGGCTGGACAGCTTCATAAGCCACAAGCCGGCCCTCCCCAACCTGGACAGAATCAGGGAGGTCGGACTGGAAACCTATCTGGGGGAGCGAAAGGAGCGGCGGCTTTTGGTGGAACATCTCCTCGCCAACTACAACGAGGGCCGCTCGATGAGCTTCTTCTGCGCGGCCTCCGCCCTGATGCCTCCCGATTTGATCCGCCAGGCGATAGCCGAGATGGAGAGGATGCTGACCAACAATCAGGTTAGTGGTTCGGACCTGAAAGCCAAGGCCAAAGCCATGAGATCGTCCATTCAAGAATTGGCCTCGCAAGCTGGCATTGACTTGAAGCTGAGGAAAAAGCCTAAGTAAAAGTGAAGGAGTGCAAGATGCCGAGCGATCGAAAGAAGCTCGCTGCTCCGTGCGGTCTCTACTGCGGCGTTTGCAGCGACCTTGTTCTGGACGGGGTCTGCCACGGCTGCGGCTGCGACTGCGGCCAGTGCGCGGCGGGGCCTCATCGCCGTGCCTGCGACATCTACCACTGCTGCGTCACCGAGAGGGAGCTTGAGACCTGCGCCGAGTGCGATGGTTTCCCCCCTGTAGTTGTACTCCAGGACAACTGCTGCACGCGCATCATCCAGTTCGCCTACGATCCCATCTGGCGGACCCACCTGCCCGTCCTGGAGAACCTGCGGCGGATACGGCGCATCGGCGTGGAGGCCTGGCTGGACGAGCAGGAGGCATACTGGGCCTGCCCTGAGCCTGGCCGAAGGGCCGACCAGCGTCGGCGGGACAGGTGGCTCCAGTTGCACAAGGAGTGCGGGGCCAAGTATCAACAGATTTACCTATCCCCCTGAAATCTACGTGAAGAACCCCTTCACGCTTGCTAAAAGATAAAGTTTCATCGCAGGCCCATTAAGGAGGGGCAGGATGAGAGACGAGAGTATAGAGAAGGACAGGATAAGCGAGAATCTGCGAGTTATTGCCACCACCAGCTTCCTGGCTGGCCTGTTCTCCACCATGACGCGGGCTGTGTGGCAACCCTTCGTCCTCAGCCTGGGCGCGCCGATGAGCACGCTGGGCTTCCTAGAGAGCCTGGGCGGGAGAAGAGGGATTGTAACCGCCCTGCTCCAGCCCATCGGCGGCTGGCTCTCCGATCGCCTGGGGAGAAAGCCCCTTGTCGCTCTGGGCAGCCTCCTGGGCCTGCTGGTCATGGTATTCTACGTGCTGGCGGCCATCATCGGCGACTGGCGATGGCTACTGCCGGGGGTAATCTTACTGGGGGTTACTCTGGCTTCCAGTCCAGCCGAGAGTTCGTTGCTCGCCGAATCGGCACAAGCGGGCCGGCGCGGCGCGGCCTACAGCCTCCAGATGGCCTCTTGGATCGTGCCCGGTGTCTTCGCCCCGGCCCTGGGCGGATTCATCGCCGACCGCTGGGGCTTCGCCCCGGTCTTTCTGGTGCGCTTCGCACTGGAGGCCCTGCGGCTGCTCCTCATCCTGTGGCTACTGCAAGAGACACTGAGTCGGGTCAACGGGGGGATTTCCTTGGTCGAATTGAAAGGGGTGCTGGCCAGGATGGTCGTGCCTCCCAGGGAGCTGCGGGGCTTCTACTGGGCCATGGCCGTGGACATCTTCGTCTGGGGACTGGGGGGCTCCCTCCTCTTCGGGATGCTGAGCGAGACCTACGGTTTCACCACTCTCCAGTTAGGGGTGATGTCTGGCGCACTCTCACTCTCCTGGGCGATCTCCCAACTGCCCATCGGGAGGCTAATAGACCGTTACGGCTCCAAGCCCTTCCTGGCCCTATCGGAGGCAATTGGCATCATCGTCGTCGGCGGCTGGCTTTTCAGCACCAGCTTCGTGGCCTTCGCCGCTCTATATGCCCTCTTCGGGCTGGTGGCCGCCACTTGGGCGCCAGCCCTGCGGGCGCTCCTGGCCGACAGCGTCCCCACGAAGCAATTAGGGGAGGCAATGGGGCGGCTTTCCGCCTTCCGGGGACTGATCGGCTTCCCCGCGCCCTACATCGGCGGCCTGCTCTACGACCGCTTCGGGTTCCAGGCCCCCATCCTGGCCAACCTGGTCGGCGTCGCCATCGCCCTGGTGGCTGTTGTTGTGGCGGTGAAAGAGCCATCCAGGAACTGAGGAGAAGATCTGCGAGCGACCCGTCTTGTCACAGCGGTCCTATCTTGTGCCCTGGCTCACCACCGGGTTGCGCAGGGTCCCGATTCCCTCGATCTCCACTTCCACCACATCGCCGGGTTGCAGTGGCCCCACGCCGGCCGGCGTGCCGGTGAGGATCACATCGCCGGGCTCCAGGGTCATGACCTGCGAGATGTAAGCGATCAGCTCAGCCACGCTGAAGACCATGTCGGCGGTGGAGGCGCTCTGACGGATTTCGCCGTTTACCCATGTCCGGATGGCAAGATGCGCGGGGTCCAGATCGGTGACGATGTAGGGGCCGAGGGGGCAAAAGGTGTCGGATCCCTTGGCCCGGGTCCATTGGTCATCTTGGCGCTGTAGGTCGCGGGCCGTGACGTCATTGCCGCAAGTGTAGCCCAGAACGAAGTCACGCGCTTTCTCCGGAGACACATTTCTGACCCGCTGTCCGATGACCACAGCCAGTTCCCCTTCGTAGTCCACCTGTTGTGACAGGAGGGGGTAGACGATGGGTTTGAGGGGGCCGATAACCGAGGAAGGAGGCTTAAAGAAAAGCAAGGGTTCCGGCGGCACGACCTGGCCGACCTCGGCCGCATGCGTGCGATAGTTGAGGCCTACGCCCAGAATCTTGGTGGGCTGACAAGGGCCCAGGAGGCTGACCTCGGTCAACGTCGCCACCTTCTCCGCTTGGCGGAACTTGCCGAAGATGTAGCCCTCGATTGCGTAGACGGCTTCCCCCTCGATCAGGCCGTAGCACGGTTGGTCATTCTTCAGAAATCGAACCAGTTTCAAGGACGAACCTCCTTTGGGTGAGCATCGCCATGAACTCGGCCAAAATGATGGCGGTGGCGCCCCAGACCTTATGCTCGCCCACAGCGTAGAAGGGGACGTGCAGGGGCGCGCCGCGCCAGGTCCAGACCTCCTCGCGCCGGGTCGCCTGGTCCAGCAGCAGATGCAGAGGGACAAGCAGCAACTCGGCCACTTCTTTGCGATCAGGGTGAAAAGCCGGGCGTTGCGGTGCGTAAGCGACGAAGGCATGAACGATGTTGTTGCTGGGCGGGACATAGATGGGCGTGAGAGAACCGAGAACCTCCAGCCCGTCGGCGACGATACCGATCTCCTCCTGAGCCTCGCGCAGCGCGGTCTCCTGGAGCGAAGCGTCCCCTTCCTCCCACCCGCCGCCAGGCAGCGAGACCTGACCGCTGTGGTGATCTAGGTCGGGCGTGCGCACGGTCAGCACCAGGTGGAGCATGCCGTGAATGGGGTACAGGAGCAGCAGCGCCCCGGCCTGACGAGGCTTGACGCCGGAAGGCGGACTGAACGGGCGTGGGCGCGGAGCCATCGTGATCTGCGCCTCGATGCCGGGCAGCGGACCACGCATCGCGGCGCGGACAAGCCCAATGGTAGAAGCCCTGACGGTGCTGTTCGTCATTCTTCGGTAGTTTCCCTGGCCTCTCTCTTTACCGCCGCTTGCTGGCCAGGGGCAGTGCGGTGAACAACCCCTTCTCGTGGATGGTCTTGAGCGCTATGCCCCGCGAGGTGATCTCGAAGTACTTCATCACCAAGTGATTGGCATCGTGGGCAAATAAAACTGCTCGTGCTACCGGTCTTGATCTTGACTACCGTCGCGCCGCACGCCGGGCAGGGCTGGCCCTCGCGGTAGGCGACCAGGAAAAAGCTTTGGTCCCAGCGGCCCTTTTCGCCGTGCAGATCGCGTTCCCAGGCACTACCACCCAGGTCAATGCTCTCCTGCAACGTCTCCTGGATTGCCTGCCACAGGGCAGTTATCTCGTCGTCATCCAGCGTATTGATTTTCCGCAGCGGGTGGATCCCTGCCTTGAACAGCGGGTCCTGGACGTAGACGTTGCCGATGCCAGCGATCCGGCGCTGGTTGAGGAGGAAGGATTTGATGCCTCCTCGTCGCCCCCCCAGAAGTTCGCGGAACTGATCGAGTGTCAAGCTCAGGGCGTCCGGACCGAGCCGTGCGGTGGCCGAGTGGTCGGCCAGCTCGGCAGCAAGGTGGGCGTAGCCAAACCACCAGAAGTTCACGGCCAGACAGGTGCCGTCGTCGAAATCAAAGATCAGGCGATACTTCTCTGGCAGCGTGTCGCGGGTGGTGAGCAGAATCTCGCCCCCCATCCCCAGGTTGAGCAGCAGCCAGCCTTGGGTCGTCTCGACGAAGAGCCACTTGCCACGATGAGTCACATCGAGCAGTTGTGCGCCAGTCAGTGCCTCCACGAACGCCTCCTTCGGGATATTCAGGCACTTGGGTTGCAGCACCTCGATGCTGGTGAAGGTCTTGCCCACCAGTTCCGTTTTCATCTGACGGGCCAGGACAGTGATTTCAGGCAGTTCTGGCATGGGCCTCATTCCTCGTCTGCTTCTAACTTCTCACCAGCAACACCCCCAGCAGGATCAGCACCAGACTCCCTAGCACTGTCGCGTTCAGTTGCTCATTCAGCACCAGCGCTCCCAACATCAGCCCATTGACGGGAATGATGTATGTCACCATCGTAACAAAGGTAGCACTGGTCCGCTCGATGATGGTGAAGTAGATGACATAGGCCACCACCGTCCCCAGGATGGTCAGCACCATCCAGCTCGCCAACACTGGCAGCGACGGTGACAGGCCAAAAGGACGGTCTATCAGCAAGCTGGCAGGCAGCATATAGACCATGCCCATCGTTAGTTGTCCAGTTGCTGAGACCAGCGGTGGTTGTCCCCTCAACCGACTGCGGGCGTAGATGGCCACTCCAGCGTAGCAGAGGGAAGAGCCGACAATCGCCAACTGCCCGAGCAGGTCGGCCCTGACCCCAGTCGAAGGGTCAGGCAGCATCAGGATTCCCACTCCCACAAAGCCGATGATCACACCTATGATCTTGGCCATCGCGACTGGCTCATCGTCAGTGAGGAAATGGGCCAGGATGACGGTGAAGATGGGTGTGGTCGCCTGCAACAGAGACGCCAACCCACTCGGGATGTATTGCTCGCCCCACGAGATGAGCGAGTAGGGCAGCGCCGCGCCCAAGAAACCCAGCATCGCGTAAGCACCCCACATCCGCCGGCTGCGGGGCAAGGAGAGTCCCCGCGCGCGCAGAATGCCCCACATGATGACCGTCGCCAGGGTCACCCGCCCTGCAACCAGCGTCAGTACCGGCACCTCGGCAACGATGACCTTGATAAACAGGTAGGAGGCTCCCCAGATTATGCCCAATATCAATAGCAACAATAGATTCATGTGACGCCGCCTTCGGCACGGCGGACTTGGCAAGCCATCCGGTTTATTGATTCTTCCTATCGGCTCGCTAGTCTACATCTCCCCCCGAAACGCTTGCGCGTCGCTTACGACCTGGTATGCCGCTTCGCTTGTTACTCCCAGGCCCAGCTCCACAGCCCGCCGGATCGTGGTCATCTCCCACGGGCCCTTCTTCAGGCTGTGGCCCGGATAGCTCTGGATGACCTTCAGGGCCTCCACGTCAATGGCGATGCGGTCGCCCGAAGCGAGGATCAGGTTGGGTTCTCGCAGCTCTCCTGCAGACGGGCCGCCAGAGATGAAGCAGCGGCGGGCGTCCATGATGATCAGGTCTGGCGCGATGGCCAGATTGAGCTCGGCCAGCTTCTCTCTCAATCGCCAGAGGTGCATCCCCACCCGGTCCCGGCGCCTGACAAAGCCCATGGCAAGCTTAAGACTCAAGGTGAAACCAGCCAGGTGATGGGTCTTGACGCAGCAGACGTAGACGATCTTTCCGGCTTGAAACCCCGCTTTGGCCAGAGCGACCTTCCTGAGATAGCGCCCACCGGTCTCCACCGGCACCCACTCACGCTCATCAAAGATCAGCACCTCGGCTCCCGCCTCTTTGGCTGCTTGGAGCATACCTGTCTTACGCAAGGTGTCTCTGGTAGACAGCTTGATCGTGGAGGACTCGCCCACGACGACCCTGCCCGCCCCGCGCTCGTAGAGCAGCTCGATAACCGCCTTGACGAACTGAGGATCACTGGCGCCCGGCGGCGGGTCGGCGGTGTTGAAATTGGGCTTGACCAGAATCGTGTCGCCCGGCCCCACCAGTTTCTGGAAGCCTCCGATGGCGGCCACGGCCTGGCCGATGTTTTTCCTCAGGTCTCCGTCGCACCGCAGCTTGCTGACCAGGGCCTTTCCTTCGTTGGTGAAGATGTTCTCTTTCACTGTTCCCTCCGAAATGCTCGACCCGGCACCGACAGCAACGCTGTTCGTCAGGGGCAATTCGGAACACGAATGGCACGAAAGA
>JAUWYT010000039.1 GCA_030615705.1 Chloroflexota bacterium | reverse complement strand
TATGTGCGCATAGTGCCTGTTCTCCGTCTCATACTCCACATGGGAGATGGCTATCGTCAATCCCCTCTCCTTCTCCTCAGGAGCGTTGTCAATCTCGTAAAAGGTGTACCACTTGCCAAGACCCTTGTAACTTAACACCTTCGTCATCGCCGAGGTCAAGGTCGTCTTGCCATGATCCACATGCCCTATGGTGCCCACATTCACATGCGGCTTCGTCCTCTCAAAATGCTCCTTGGCCATCGAAATCCTCCTTTCCTTTGAAAAGTGACAGTGCGGGGGCCTCAACACTGCCACTCCAAAGCGATTCGCTCCATAACTTCAGGCGGCACTTGGTCATAGTAATCGAACTCCATGGTGAAAACACCGCGCCCTTGGGTCATCGATCGGAGGTCAGTGGCATAGCCAAACATCTCCGCCAAAGGCACGTGAGCCTGCACCCCTTGCAAGCCCCCGCTGAGAGGCTTCATGCCTTCGATCTGGGCCCCTCGCGCGCTCAGATCGCCGATGATCTCGCCAGCAAACTCCTCGGGCGCCACTGTCTCCAGCTTCATTATGGGCTGTAAAAGGACAGGACCAGCCTGCTGCACGCCGTTTCTCAAAGCCACAGAGCCAGCAATCTTAAAGTCCATATCCGAGGAATCCACCTCGTGGTAGGAACCGTCCACGAGGGTAACCTTTAGATCAACCAACGGATAACTGGCCAGGACGCCGCTGTCCAGAGCCTCACGAACGCCTTTCTCCACGGCGAGGACAAACTCTTTGGGGATAGCGCCCCCCACGGTCTTGTCCCCGAACTCGAAGCCTCCACCCTTCTCCAGGGGCTCCAGCTCCAGCCAGACATGGCCGTAGTGGCCTCGCCCCCCCGACTGACGGATGAATCGCCCCTCAGCCCGCACCGGCTTGGTTATGGTTTCCTTGTATGCCACCTGAGGGCGCCCTACGCCAGCCCTGACCTTGAATTCCCTCAACATACGTTCAACCAGGACCTCCAGGTGTAACTCTCCCATGCCGGAGATGATAGTCTGGCCAGTATCCTCGTCAATCTTCACCTTAAAGGTTGGATCCTCTTCGGCTAACCGGTTCAAGGCTTCGCTCATCTTGTCCTCATCGGCCTCCGTGCGCGGCTCGATAGCCACCGAGATGACCGGTTCCGGAAATTCGATGCTTTCCAGGATAATTGGGTGGTTGAAATCGCACAGGGTCTCACCCGTGAAAGTGTCCTTGAGCCCCAGCGTAGCCCCGATGTCACCGGCCAGCACCTCGTCTATCTCCTCACGGCGGTTGGCGTACATGCGCAGCAGACGGCCGATGCGCTCTTTTCTGTTCTTATTGGTGTTGCGCACCGCCCGCCTAGCCCTAACCTTGCCTGAGTACACCCGGAAATAGGCCAGCCGGCCCACATAGGGGTCGGTTACAATTTTAAAGACCAGGGCAGCTAAGGGCGCGGCTTCATCAGCAGGGCGGCTCTCCTGGGCATTGGTCTTGGGGTTAATCCCAACGATAGGTGGTATGTCTAGCGGCGAAGGCAGGTAGTGCACCACCGCATCCAACATGGTCTGCACACCTTTGTTCCGCAGAGCCGACCCGCAAAGCACCGGCACCAATTCACCGTCCAGGGTAGCTTGGCGCAGGGCGCGCCGCAACTCCTCGGCGGTGATCTCCTCGCCCTCCAGATACTTGATGGTCAGGGCCTCATCGGTCTCGGACACCTTTTCCACCAAGGTCTCTCGCCTTCGGGCTGCCTCCTCCTGCAACTCGGCCGGTATCCGGGTGACCTCAGGTTCCGCGCCCAGCTCGTCGCTGTAGGAGATAGCCTGCATGTTAATGAGATCTACGACGCCGCGAAAAGAGCTCTCTACCCCAATCGGTACCTGCAGGGCCACAGGATTGGCCTGCAGCCTCTCCTCGATCATCTCAATGGTGCGCCAGAAATCGGCACCCACGCGGTCCATCTTGTTAACGAAACAGATCCGCGGCACCTTGTAAGAATCGGCTTGCCGCCACACGGTCTCAGACTGGGGCTCCACACCGGCCACGGCATCGAAGAGGACGATGCCCCCATCCAGGACCCGCAAGCTGCGCTGAACCTCAACGGTGAAATCTATGTGGCCTGGAGTATCAATGATGTTAATCTGATGGTTGCGCCAATAGCAAGTTATGGCCGCGGCAGTGATGGTTATGCCCCTCTCCCGCTCTTGTTCCATCCAGTCGGTGACAGTCGTGCCCTCGTCCACCTCCCCCATACGATGGGTACGACCGGTGTAAAAGAGCACCCGCTCAGTAGCAGTGGTTTTGCCCGCGTCTATGTGGGCAATTATGCCTATGTTGCGCATCCTTTCCAGAGGGTATTCTCTAGGCATATCTAATAACCAATGACCAATGACCAACATTCCTTTGAGATTTGGTCATTGAGTCATCGTTACCACCGGTAGTGAGCGAAAGCTTTGTTGGCTTCAGCCATCCTGTGGGTATCGTCCTTCTTTTTGATAGTGGCCCCAGTGCCCTGAGCAGCATCCATCAGTTCGTTAGCCAACTTCTCGGCCATAGACCTGCCGGGGCGATTACGAGCCGACTGCAGCAACCAACGCACAGCCAGCGAGACCCGGCGGTCGGACGGCACCTCAACCGGTATCTGATAGGTCGCCCCGCCAACTCGCCGGGGCTTAACCTCCAGGACCGGGGATGCGTTATTGAGGGCCTGCTCAAACACATCCAGAGGGTTCCTATGCATCCTCTCTTCGATGATCTCAAATGAATTGTAGAGGATCCTTGCCGCTAGGCTCTTCTTGCCACCCTTCATCAATTTGTTGATGAACTTGGCTACCATCTGATTGTTGTACTTTATGTCGGGCTCAATCTCCCGCTTGGAAGGGCGATAACGTCTGGGCATGCTAAACTCCTAACGAAGTTAAAGGCTCGGTTTCAAGAGATTAACCAACTCACAACTTCTAGATCCTACTCTTCACTGAATTCTCTGGGCATCTTGGTACCATACTTTGAACGCCCTCGGCTGCGACCCTCGACTCCGGTGGCATCCAGGGCTCCCCGGATCACGTGGTAGCGAACGCCTGGCAAGTCTTTGACCCGGCCACCCCGAATCAAGACCACTGAGTGCTCCTGCAGAGTGTGTCCTTCGCCGGGGATGTAGGCCGTAACCTCGATGCCGTTGGTGAGACGCACCCTGGCGATCTTGCGCAGAGCAGAGTTAGGCTTCTTTGGTGTCATCGTCTTGACCTGAGTGCAGACGCCTTGTTTCTGGGGCGCCCCTTTAGCACGACGCTCCCTCTTTTGCTTCAAGGCGTTAAAGGTGTGGTGCAAAGCTGGAGCCTTGCTCTTCTTCCTCTGTTTCTTCCGTCCTTTTCTGACCAGTTGATTGATAGTCGGCAAGTTACACCCTCCTCTCAAGGCTGACCCTACTGGTCAGCATTCAAGGGATGAATTCGCTGAACGAGGCCATCGTGAAAGAGTCGCGATGGCCTCGTTCTAAAACCTAACGCGCTCATCATGAAGTGAGCTAAAGAACGTTTAACCCACAAATTTCAATTACATTATAGCACAAAGAATTAAAAAGAGCAAATCCAAAAGATCTCTAATCTCTTCTGCTGTATCTCGATAAGCCCAGGCCCAGACCAAACCGAGGAGGCCTCTCCTTCTCGTCGTCCTTCCCGAACTTGATGGCCTCGCCGTTATCCTTAATGGCCTCCACAGAGAGGCCCAGGCTCTGTAGTTCCTTGACCAGGACCTTGAAGGAGGCCGGCACGCCAGGTTCCTGGATCTCCTCTCCCTTGACAATAGCTTCGTAGGCCCTTACCCGTCCGGTGATGTCGTCGGACTTGATGGTGAGCATCTCCTGCAGGGTGTGAGCAGCTCCATAGGCCTCCAGAGCCCAGACCTCCATCTCACCGAAGCGCTGTCCACCAAACTGGGCCTTGCCACCCAAGGGCTGCTGAGTGACCAGAGAATAGGGGCCCGTGGAACGAGCGTGCACCTTGTCCTCCACCAGGTGAGCTAACTTCATCATGTGGATAACACCAACCGTTACCGGGTGATCAAAGGGCTCACCGGTTTTGCCATCGTAAAGGATCACCTTACCTAGGGTAGGCAGGGGGATGCCAGTCTCTTTGCTCACGCGCAAGCCCTCCAGCGCTACCTCCTCATCCGACAGAGCAGACAACAGGGGGCTGCGAGAAGTCAGCGTTCCCTCTGCTGCCTGCTTGCTGCTTGCCACTTGCTGCTCCTTCAGCCAGAGGCGCAGGCAAACCGCGCGCGCCCGACGATCCGCCTCCTCCTTCTCGGCCAGGGAGCGCTGATCATCCTCGAAGACCAGGATGGCCTCAGGGTCGTAACCCTGCTCCTTCAGCCACTCCCGAAGTACACACCGACGAGCATAGACTCGGTCTAGCGCTAAGGCCTCCTCATCGTGTCCCTTCCCCTCCAACGATTGGCTGATGTAAAGAAATCGGACTTCCTCGTCGTCCTCCAGGACTTCGGCGAGCTCAGTCGAGCCGTACTCAGGGTCGTACTCCATCTCCTTCAGCCACTGCCAAGCTCGCTGCGTGATTTCGGCCCAGGCTTTGTCAATGAGCCAGGCCCGCGCCAGCTCTGCGGCGATCTCAGCCTCATCAGCCCCATCGAAAACGGGTGAGATAGCCCGAAATCCCAGCCGGCTGGCAGCCCAGCCCAGGTGGGTCTCCAGGATCTGGCCGATGTTCATGCGACCCGGCACGCCCAGGGGGTTGAGAATGAGCTCCACCGGAGTGCCATCGGCGAGGAAGGGCATGTCCTCAATGGCAAGCACCTTGGAGATAACTCCCTTATTGCCGTGGCGGCCGGCCATCTTGTCGCCTTCGGTGATCTTGCGCCGCTGGGCCACGCCGACCCGCACCATTTTATCAACGCCAGCCGGGAGGTCCCGGTGCTCATCGCGGCTAAAGACCTTCACATCAACCACCTTGCCCCTCTCACCGTGAGGCAAGCGCAGGCTCGAATCCTTGACCTCCCTGGCCTTCTCACCAAAGATAGCTCTGAGGAGTTTCTCCTCAGGGGTCAGTTCCTTCTCGCCCTTGGGGGTGATCTTGCCCACCAGGATGTCGTTGGGCCCCACCTCTGCCCCAATGTGTACAATGCCACCCTCATCGAGGTCCCTCAGGGCCTCTTCTCCCACATTGGGTATGTCGCGAGTGATCTCCTCAGGACCAAGCTTGGTGTCGCGGGATTGGACCTCATGTTTCTCGATGTGAATGGAGGTAAATTTATCTTCGCGCACCACGCTCTCGCTGATCAAGACGGCGTCCTCGTAATTGCCGCCCTCCCAGGAGATGAAGGCAACTAACACGTTCTGGCCCAGGGCCAGCTCGCCGCCATCGGTAGAGGAGGAGTCGGCCAGCACATCGCCCGTCTTAACATGCTCACCCTTGCTCACAATTGGGCGCTGGTCAATACAAGTTGACTGGTTGGAGCGATTGTATCTGCGCAAGGGGTAGATGTGACGACCACCATCGCCAGCCACCACGATCTGGCGGCTGGTGGCGCTAACCACCTCGCCATCCTCCCTGGCTACAGTCACCTGACCCGAATCAATGGCGGCATCCCACTCCATACCGGTACTCACCAGAGGTACCTCAGGGATAACCAAGGGCACTGCCTGGCGTTGCATATTGGAGCCCATCAGGGCCCGGTTGGCATCGTTGTGCTCCAGGAAAGGGATGAGAGCCGCCGAGATGCCCACGATCTGCTTGGGTGAGACGTCCATGTAGTCAACCTTCTCTGCAGCCTCGAAGAGGAACTTCTGGCTGCGCCGCACCGAGACGCGAGGGTTGACGAACTGACCCCTGTCATCCAAGCGAGCCTTGGCCTGAGCGATGGTGTATTTATCCTCCTCGTCGGCCGAGAGATAGACGATCTCGCTGGTGACCACGGCACTGATCTTGACGTCGTCCTGCAAAGGCAGCGCTGCCATGCGCTCGGCCAGCTCCGGGGTAATGAGAGTCCCCGCCTCAGCCACCACCTCCCCACTCTCGGGGTCGAGAATCTGTTCCCGCAAGGTCTTATCCACCAACTGCTCGTATTCGTTGGGCACAGCCCTGATCACCTTACGATATGGGGTTTCAATGAAGCCAAAGTCATTCACCCTACCATAGGTGGCCAAGCGGCCGATAAGGCCAATGTTGGGCCCTTCGGGTGTCTCGATGGGACAGATGCGGCCGTAATGGCTGTGGTGAACATCGCGCACGTCGAAGCCCGCCCGCTCGCGCCTCAGCCCTCCCGGGCCCAGGGCCGACAGAGTCCGCTTATGGGTCAGTTCGGCCAAGGGGTTGGTCTGGTCCATGAACTGGGACAACTGGCTGCCGCCGAAGAACTCTCGGATAACCGCCACCACAGGGCGGATGTTGATCAGGGCCACGGGGGTGACCTGCCCTGGGTCGCGGATGCTCATGCGCTCCTTCACCACCCGCTCCATGCGCCTGAATCCGATGCGCAATTTGTTCTGGATAAGCTCGCCCACGGTCTTCACCCGTCGGTTGCCCAGGTGGTCTATGTCATCGGGCTCTTCCACCCCATTGTTGATGCGGATCATGCGCTCCACCAGCCTGACCAGGTCTTCCTTCGTGAGGATGTGCCGCTCAAGCGGTATGTTCAGGCCAAGCCGCTGATTGAGTTTATAGCGTCCCACCTTCTCCAAATTATAGCGGTGTTGGTCAAAGAGCTGGGCGGTCAGATATTCCCTGGCATTGTCAAGGGTTGGCGGGTCACCAGGGCGCATCTTTCTGAAAAACTCGAGCAGAGCCTCGTCAGCCACGGTCCGCCCATCCTTTGGCTTCCAATCCGGCTCCTGCTTGATGGTGGTGGCGATGTACTGATGGTTGGGCATGTTATCAACGGCCGCGAAGAGCTCCAACAGCTCCTCGTCGCTGCCATCCTTGAGAACCCGGCTGTCGGTACCATCGTCCACCGCTGCCAGGGCCCGCAGGAGGATGGTCACGGGGAAGGTGCGCTTACGGTTGAACTTGATGATAATGTAATCGCTTTTGCGGGTCTCGAACTCCATCCAGGCTCCCCGGTCGGGGATGAGTTTTGCCTGGCTGAGCAAACGTCCCGTAGCCCGATCCTCCTCGGAATCGAAGTAAGCGCCGGGAGAGCGAATCAACTGGCTGACCACCACCCGCTCGGTGCCGTTGATGATGAAAGTGCCGCTTTCGGTCATGATGGGGAAATCACCTATGAAGATGTCCTGCACCATGGGTTGGTCGAGCTCCCTGTTGTAGAGCATGACCTTCACGTACAAAGGGGCAGCGTAAGTTATGTCCCTCTCCAGGCACTCCTTCTCGCTGTACCTGGGTTCCTCGAAGCGATAGTCCAGGCCGAATTCCTCGTTCATGCGTTGGTTGAAGCCAGGAAAGTGAAGTTCCAGGCTCCCGCTGTAGCTGACGATGGGCGAGATCTCATCGAACAGCTCACGCAGACTTACCTCTTGAAACCACTTAAAGGAGTGCAACTGGACCTCGATCAGGTCGGGCAGGCGATGCACATCTGCGATTCTAGCATACGATTTGCAAACATGATTATTGGCCATAGGTTACCTCTGGCTCCCCCTCTTCTCCCCTGAGAAAAGACAAAACCCAATCCGCTGAGACATCTGCGCCTTTGCAAATTGGGTTGAAGATACAGACGCAATTTTATATTATACCAACTTTTTCGATTTTTGTCAAAAAACAGTTTTTTCGAGTATCTCCCCTGGCCGGATGGCCTCCCCTGCCGTTTTTTGGTAACCCCGGGCCTGAGGAATAATTCGCTGCACCTCGCGCAGGATCTGGCCGCGGTTCATCTCCGGCACCAGCACCGCTCGGCTGCACGGGGCCAGCTCTTGCACGAAGGGCTCAGGGAAGGGCCAGAGGGTTTTAAGGCGCAGGAGGCCGGTGCGCTTTCCCTCCTGGCGAGCCATCTTCACTGCCTCGAGGGCGCTCCTGGCAGTGAAGCCGTAGGCGATGACGAGAAGGTCCAGTTCCCCATCGCAGAAGTGCTCCTCGACCTCCCAGATCTCGTCCAGGTGATTGATGATCTTGCTGCTAAGCCGCTCCACCAGTCGGGCCTGGGTCTCCGGATCGGCGGTGCGGCGATAGCCCCACTCATCGTGAGTGGAGCCGGTTATCAGGAGCTTATGCCCCTCGCCCAACGCGGGCATGGGGGGTACCTCGGCTCCCCCAAAGGGTGGCTCCTTCCGCCTGGGTTTCCGCCGATTATAGACCCTCACCTCCTCGGCCACGTAGAAGTTCTCTCGCAGGTGGCCTACCGCCTCGTCGGCCAGGACGAAGACGGGGTTCCGGAAGCGTTCGGCCAGGTTGAAGGCGCGGATGGTCAGATCGTACATCTCCTGGACCGACCAGGGCGCGAGGGCAATGGTTTGGTAGTCGCCGTGGGAACCCCAGCGAACCTGCATTACGTCACCCTGGGCGGGGCGGGTGGCCTGGCCGGTGCTTGGGCCGGCCCGCTGCACGTCTACCACGACCAGAGGAGTCTCGGTGATGACAGCGTAGCCGATGTTCTCCAGCATCAGGCTCAGGCCCGGGCCGCTGGTTGCAGTCATGGGCTTGGCTCCGGCCCAGGCGGCCCCGATGCAGGAGGCTATCGAGCCGATCTCGTCCTCCATCTGGACGAAGACCCGTCCCAGTTCGGCGAAGCGATGGCAGACGTGATGCATGATCTCGCTGGCCGGGGTGATGGGGTAGCCGGCGTAGTAGTTACAGCCAGCGGCGATGGCCCCCTCGGCGCAGGCCTCGTCCCCTTGCAGAAAATAGCGCCCTGGCGGAAGGGCGCTTCTTATCGTTGTCCATCCCGATTCTTGGTCGTTGGTCATTGGTCAGTTGGTCCTTGGTCTTTGGCAACCTACCGCTATTTCCATTGGATTTCGCACATTATATCACATACCAGAGAATTTGTCCAAGCAGCGCTAAACCGCACCGACCCAGGACTCAGGACGGCTCGACTGAGGCTTCGACGGTGAGGGCTTCGACTGAGCTCAGCCGAATGTCCTCAGCCGAACCGCTCGCCGAAGTCTTAGGAGTAATTGACGACCCCGTTTCAATCCCCTAACCTGGACACGCCGGAACCAAGCAGGGTCAAAACAACCGGAATTCACCACGGAGACGCCGAGAACACAGGGGTTTTATGAGAATTCTCTGTGACTTCCGTGTCTCTGTGGTCAGTTTTCTTGTCCGCCGGGCAAGAAATCCATTGCCAAGGTACTATTAATTGGGTCAGAGCAGCTAGAGACGGGAGCTAGAGG
>JAUWYT010000128.1 GCA_030615705.1 Chloroflexota bacterium | reverse complement strand
ATCACAGCAGGGGTCATCCTGCGCTGGTTCCTGCGTGCAGTGCGCACCTTCGTCACCCTGCTCGTCATCGGCGTCCTCGTCTTGTGGCTGGGACGCAAATGGCTCGAGGAAGTGGTTCATAACTGGAAAGAGAAGCCGCTGAATAGCCTGGGGTGGGGCGTCGTGGCACTCGTGGCCTTCTTCGTCGTCGTGCCGCTGCTGTTCATAGTGATGATCATCCTAGATATCATCATCGGCCTGGTGACTCTGGGCGGGCTGATAGGCCCCATCACCGGTATCATCATGGTGGTCGAGGGTGCCTTGGTCGTAGGGTTCTCTCTCATCGCCGTCTACATGACCAAGATAGCCTTCAGCTACCTCATCGGCTGGCTGATCTTGAAGCGTACTGCCCCGGCGTGGGTGGAGAAAGCGATGGGCCTAATACCCTTGCTGATAGGGTTGGCCATCTTCGTGGTGGTGAGGATGATCCCCTTCTTGGGTGGGCTCTTCAGCTTCTTAGTCACCCTCTTCGGGTTAGGGGCCATCTGGCTGCTGGCGTGGGTGCGAATCCGCAAGTCCAAGGAGGAAGCTCCAGCTTGAGCCTAGCGGTACCACGCAGTTGCACCGCGTGATAGGAGTATACTGTGAGGGTGAAGGCACTCTACTACCTTCACCCTCCGTTCCACTAGTCGCCCTGCCCTGGGTCTGTATAGATGGGTGGGTTACAGCGGGTGATGGATGAAGGAAGTCAACGAAAAGCTTGGTCTTGATCGGCCAGCGACCTATCAGATCGAGGCGCTGGGTCGCCTCGACGAGAGCTGGTCGGACTGGTTCGAGGGGATGATGACCACGGTTGAAAGCGGGCGAGATGGTCCGCACAGGTTTCGCCTGGGCCGTCGACACGACTCGATGCTCAGGGCAAAGGGCGCAATCTGTGCGAGTGGATGACTGACAGCGACAGCACGGCATATTTGGTTTGATCTGATTCCGACCCAGACAGATGAAGGAGGGAACTCGTTGACACAAGCGAACCAGCAAAGGCAATCACCACCGACACAAGCACTTGGGGCTCGCGGCCTGGGGAGGCCACTCCTACGTGCCCTGGGATTCCTTGCTCTCTACAAATGGGAAGCCACTGGGGCATTTATCAGCCTGGTGCTCAGCTCGGCGGGCAACCTAGTCATACCTCGGCTAGCTCAGACCGTGATAGACCAGGGGATCAGCGCCCGGCAGGTAGCTGTCATCCTCTGGGGCGCGAGCGGCATAGTCTTCGTCGCTCTACTGAGGTCACTGTTTTCGTACCTACAGGGATTCCTGGCGGCCAAAGCGTCTCAGGGGGTCGCCTACGATCTGCGCAACGCATTGTACGCGCAAATCCAAAGCCTTTCCTTCAGCTATCATGACCGTGCCCAGACCGGCCAGCTCCTGACAAGAGCCACCAGCGACGTGGAACTGGTGCGGTCGTTCATCAGCATGGGAGTCCTGCAACTACTGAGCGCGCTGCTGATGATGATCGGCAGCCTGGCCCTGCTGGTCAGCACCAACTGGCAGTTGACTCTCACTACCCTGCCAGTCATGCTCTTGGTACTGGCGGTATTTGGCTTTTTTGCTGGCAAAGGACGGCCACTGTTCACCCTGGTCCAACAAAGGCTGGGGCGTCTCAATGCGGTTTTGCAAGAAAACCTGGCAGGAGTACGGGTCGTGAAAGCCTTTGCCCGCGAACGGTTCGAGATGCAGCGGTTTGGCACCAGTAGCCAAGAGTTGCGGGATGCGAATGTCCGCGTAGGCAGGATGTTTGCCTTCGCCATTCCCCTCATCTTTACTCTCGCCAATCTAGGTGCGCTGGCCGTGGTTTGGGGAGGCGGGTATCAGGTGATCGCTGGCCGGCTGACCATCGGTGAGCTGGTAGCCTTTCAGAGCTACCTGATGATGACTATGTTCCCCATGATCATGCTGGGCATGACCATGGTGGGTCTATCGCAGGCCGGAGCAGGCGCCGAGCGGATCTTTGAGATTCTGGATGCTGAGTCGGAGGTCAAGGAAAAGCGCGACGCGATGGAGTTGCCCCCGATCCGGGGACGGGTCGTCTTTGAAGACGTCACCTTCCGTTACTTTGGCGACCAGCAGCCCGTATTGAAAGGGGTCAGCTTTGTCGCCGAGCCTGGGCAGACCGTGGCCTTGTTCGGCGCGACCGGCTCCGGTAAAAGCACCATCATCAATCTCATTCCCCGCTTCTACGACGTGAGCCAGGGGCGGGTGACGGTGGACGGCTTCGATGTGCGGGGCGTTACCTTGGAATCGCTGCGGCGTCAGATCGGCCTTGTCCTTCAGGAGACGGTCCTCTTTGGCGGCACGATCCGGGAAAACATCGCCTATGGTCGGCCCGACGCCTCTGAGGAGGAAATCATTGCGGCGGCCGAAGCGGCTGAGGCGCACGACTTCATCACCGGTTTCCCGGATGGCTATGACACGGCTGTGGGCGAGCGCGGCGTCACGCTCTCTGGCGGGCAGAAGCAACGGATCGCCATCGCCCGAGCACTCTTGATTGACCCGCGCATCCTCATTCTGGACGATAGCACCAGCAGCGTGGACGTGGAGACGGAGTACCGCATCCAGCAGGCTTTGGACCGCTTGCGCAGTGGTCGCACGAGCTTTGTCATTGCCCAACGGATCAGTACTGTACAGAACGCCGATCAAGTTTTGGTACTGGACAAAGGGCAGGTTGTTGCCCAGGGTACGCACGAGGAACTGCTGCAGAACAGCCCTATCTACGCCGAGATCTACTGCTCGCAACTGCTGGACGGCCTAGGGCTGCGGCCGGAGCTGGAAGTGGCTCCAGAGGGCGAATTGGCCACGGAGGTGGAGCGGTGATCGGACATGGCCCGAGACGAGGTATGGGACGGGAGGTAGAACGGGCTAGCGATACCCGTCGAACACTGTTCCGACTGATTGCTTACCTGCGGCCCTTCCGAGTACACCTGCTGCTGGTCGGCTTGTTTGTCCTAGCTAGCACCTTCCTGAGCGTGCTCGCACCGCGGCTTATTGGAGAAGCGGTGGACGTGATCTCGCGCTTCGTTAACCACGAAATACAGGCCGATCCTGCGCGGGGGGCACTTGGTCACACAATGCTCCTGCTGCTGGGCGCTTACGTCGGCGTCTGGGTAGCCAACTTGGGGAGCTTCTACGTGATGACCATAGTTGGTCAGAACGCTCTATATGAGCTGCGGGCGCACATCTTTGCCAAAATACAAGCTCTCTCGCTCAACTTTTTCGACCAGCACCCGGCTGGCGATCTGATGTCGCGTTTGGCGAATGATACCGATGTCATCAACCACGTGTTGGGCGTGGGGCTTACTAGGCTTGTCAGCAGTGCTTTGCTGCTGGTCGGCATCCTGATCGCTATGGTGGCACTGAACTGGCGGCTGGCGCTGCTCAGCTTTACCGTCCTGCCGGCTATGTTTTTCACCACTATCTTCTTCTCCCGCCGCGCCCGCCGTGCCTTTCGCCGCACCCGCCAGACAATCAGCGGTGTAAGCGCGGAACTAGAGGAGAATATCGCCGGGGTGAAGGTAGCCCAGGCGTTCAGCCGCGAAGACGAGAACCTAGAAGAGTTTCGCCAGGTCAGTGCTGCCAACCGGGACGCCAACGTGAGCGCTGAGTCCATCACGGCTGCCTTTTCACCCACGTTGGACGTGCTCAGCACCATTGGCATTGCCCTCGTGGTGGGCTATGGCGGTTATCTAGCGTTAAGCAACTTGGTGACGATCGGCGTTATCGTTGCCTTCCTACAATACGTCAGGCGTTTCTTCGAGCCGGTGCGGGCCATCTCCGTAATCTGGGCCAGCCTCCAATCGGCCATTGCCGGCGCGGAGCGGATCTTTGAACTGCTGGATACCCCGTCTGCCATCGTAGATGCGCCTGGCGCCGTTGAACTGCCGACCATTGTCGGCCGGGTCGCTTTTGAGAACGTTTGCTTTGAATACAGGCCGGAGGAGCCGGTGCTGCAGGACGTGAGCCTGGTCGCGGAACCTGGCCAGACGGTGGCGCTGGTTGGACCTACCGGGACTGGCAAGACGACGATGATCAACCTGATCGGCCGATTTTACGACGTGTGTGGCGGCCAGGTCACGGTGGATGGGTACGACGTGCGTCAGGTCACCCTTGCCAGCCTGCGCAGCCAGATGGGCATAGTCCTCCAAGACACCTTTCTTTTCTCGGGCACAGTGATGGAGAATATCCGTTACGGCCGGCTGGACGCCAGCGACGAAGAGGTCATCGAGGCTGCCAAACTCTCCAATGCCCACGACTTTGTTACCCGGCTACCGGATGGCTATCAGACAGAGCTGACCGAACAGGCCAGCAACCTCAGCCAGGGGCAGCGGCAACTGATCTCCATCGCGCGCGCTGTACTGGCCAACCCCCGCATACTGATCCTCGATGAGGCGACATCCAGTGTGGACACACGCACCGAGTTGCTCAATCAAGAGGCGTTGCGCGGGTTGCTTCAAGGACGAACGAGTTTTGTCATTGCCCATAGATTGAGCACGATCCGAAACGCGGACCGAGTGCTGTTCATCCAGAATGGGCGGATTGTGGAGCGAGGGACACACAAGGACCTACTGACGAAGCAAGGCGCTTACTATGAGCTGTATATGAGCCAGTTCCGGCGCGAGGTGGAGGGCGAGCGCGTCAACTGCGGAAACTAGTGGGGAGTGGATCGCGGACGCGGTTCTAGACACAATCGGGTTGCACAAACATTTCCGTCGGACCCAGGCCGTGGGTGGATTGGACTGGCTGTGTCGGCCACAGAGACAAGGATGGCCTTTGCCGCTCTGAGCTGCCTTTGCGCGGTCGCCAGCCTGGACCACGTGACGGTCACCTACAAAGTCGTTGACTCTAGTCCCGCGTCCCTGGTCGGTATTGTGGTACCGACAGGCTGCGGTCCGCTCCGACGCTATGCTTGCCCTCTGGTCTGTCAATTCTGTCTCCTTCCTGCGGGGGACGCTTTGATTCTCCTCTCCCATACCTCCCGCGCTCTCCCCTGACCCTATTCTGGGCCTGGGACAACTAGACGACCCGGCCACTTTGATGCTGGGGGCGAAACTCTTTATAGAGATGTGCCCTCGGGAGATAGTGAGCGAACATCTGGAAAGCATGACCTCTGTGGCCGGCTCTTACCGTGTGGTGGAGAAGGAGAAGAGAGCACCACCGAGTCTCGATCTCCCGAAGGAATAGGATCTGCGGGTCTAGGCGGGTCTTTTGGTTGAGCTTATACCTAGAAAGACTGCGTGAATCGGGGGCTGCGGAGGCTCACGAGAGGCCGGGAGAGTTTGTCGGAGGAGAGGATCTCAAGTTGCGAACGCAAGAGAAGAGCCACTTCCATCTTTACGCCGAAGCGCGATGTGTGACCAGCGACGAAATCTGGGACATTGGAGCTGCGCCATGAAATGGTGAACAAAAGGCCCTGGTAACCATATCACCAGCAATGGAAAGGTACCGAAGGCCGAGGAACCTAGCTCCTTGGCAAATCACGCCAGCGCTGGCGTTTTGCCCGCCTTGCCGCTCAATCGATGCCAGATCCCCTTTTGCTCCAAAAGCGACTGATCACGGTGATGTCATCGTGAAGTTGAACGCGGTCGCCGGTCTTGAGGCTAGTAAGCGGTTTGCTGGCCCAAGTCTGGCTGTCAACTCGAAAGACACCCAGGCGGGTGCCCGGCTTGG
>JAUWYT010000106.1 GCA_030615705.1 Chloroflexota bacterium | reverse complement strand
GATGTGGCTGACGGAGATTGTCGAGGGGGTGCTGGCAGGATAGAAGGTCACGCCTATCGAGTCGGTTGGCCTGTACGTTCCCGGTGGCAAAGGAGACTTCCCTTCGGTGATGCTGATGTTGGGGATTTGCGCCAAGGTGGCTGGTGTAAGGAAAACCGTGGCCTGCACGCCTCCCACCCCCGAAGGGAGCGTCAACAGCGGAACGCTGGTGGCCGCCAACCTGGCTGGCGTGACGGATGTCTACAAGGTTGGTGGGGCTCAGGCCATTGCCGCATTGGCCTTCGGAACCGGGACCGTGCCGAAGGTGGACAAGATCGTGGGGCCCGGCGGCCCCTATGTGGCGGCGGCCAAGCAACTTGTGGCCGGGGTCGTGGATGTGGGAAATGTAGCTGGACCCAGCGAGGCTATCGTGCTGGCCGACGGGGGAGCCGACCCTTGGAACGTGGCCCTGGACCTCCTCGTCCAGGGGGAGCACTCCGAAGAAGCTGCTTCCCTGCTGGTAACCCATAGTCAGGATCTGATTGAAGGCGTCCAAGAAGCTCTACCCGAACTCCTCGCCGAGCTGCCCGATGAGCGGCGACAGATATGCGAGACCGTGCTATCCAAGTACGGTGGCGCCGTCCTTACCGAATCCCTCGCACAAAGCATCGAGTTCGTCAACGATTATGCCCCGGAGCACCTCCAGTTAGCCGTCCAGAGCCCCTTTGCGGTCCTGTCACGGATACGCAATGCCGGGACCATCCTCTTGGGCCAGGGAACTCCCTTCACCTTCGCCGACTTCTCCCTGGGGCCGACCAACGTCATCCCCACCGGCGGCTTCGCCAAGGTTCAATCCCCCGTATCCGTCCGCGATTTCCTGAAGCACAGCTCGGTGTGCTTCGTCCTCGACCGCACTGGTTTCGATTCTCTGGCCGAGGGTACCACGACCTTTGCCGAGTACGAGGGTTTCCCCGCCCATGCCATGGCCGTGCGAAAGAGAAGAGTTGAGCTTGTCTAATGCTGCGAATCTCATCAGCCTTGCGAAGGTTCGCTGCCATGCTGTGGCGGCATTCTCCGGCGGTTATGATCGCACGTTGAGTGGTGATTGCGATGACAAGCCTTCGCAAGGCTAGCCTGTGGGCTTTGTTGTCTCGTTGCCAAGAACGTTGAAAGCTGATATAATGAATAGGGGAATACCAGGAGTGAGGAAGAGTATCACGATGATCAAGCATACAATCACCGAGTTGATCCGACAAGCCATCCGGGCAGCCCAAGGGCAGGGCGACCTGTCCTCTTTCACCCTTCCCAAAATCCCCTTGGAGCACCCCAAGCAGGCTGAACACGGCGACTACGCCACGCCCATCTGCCTGCAATTGGCCAACCTGGCCCGTATGGCCCCCATCGAGCTAGCCAACGTAGTCGTCAAGTATCTGCCTGAGACCAATTACTTAAGCGAGATCGAGATAGCCCATCCTGGCTACATCAACTTCACCTTGGACGATGCCTGGCTGGCTCAGCAGGTGGAGACGATCCTGGCCGCCCGGGAGGACTACGGCAACATTGATATCGGCTATGGCAAAAAGGTACAGGTGGAGTACGGCAGCGCCAACCCCACCGGCCCGCTGCACGTGGGCTTCGGGCGCAACCTGGTGTTGGGTGATAGCCTGGCCAACGTGCTGGAGGCGGCTGGTTATGACGTCCAGCGGGAGTACTACGTCAACGACACCGGCTCTCAGATGCGCCTTTTCAACGAGACCCTCTACGCCCGCTATGCCCAGGCCCTCGGCCAAGCGGCTGAGATCCCTGAGGGAGGTTATCCAGGCCAGTACGTGGTCGAGTGGAGTCAAGAGATCGCCGAAGAGGAGGGCGCCAAGTACTTGAACATGCCACACAGTGAGGCGGTGACGGCCATCGGCAAGATGGGGCTGGCGAAGGTGGTGGATTGCATCAAAGGCGATGTGGAGCTATTGGGCGTGCATTACGATCACTGGTATTCGGAGCAGAGCCTTTACGACGATGGTTACTTTGCCAAGATCATGGCGATTCTACGACAGGCCGGACACGTCGCTGAGCGAGAAGGGGCGGTATGGTTCACGGCCACTGAGTCGGGAGGAGACAAGGATGAGGTGATCGTCCGTTCCGACGGCGAGCCAGGCTACTTCGCTTCGGACATCGCCTATCACTACAACAAGTTCGTGGAGCGGGGCTTCGATTGGGTCATTGATGTCTGGGGCGCGGATCATCAGGGCCACGTCCCGCGGATGAAGGCCATGATGCGGGCGCTGGGATTAGACCCGGAGAGGCTGACCCTGATCATCTATCAGTTGGTCACCCTCAAGCGCGGAGGCGAGGTGGTGCGCCTCTCCAAGCGCACTGGGGACATCATCACCCTGCGGGAGGTCATCGAGGATGTAGGGCCTGATGCGGTGCGCTTCTTCCTCTTGGCCCGCGCTGCCGACAGCCAGATGGACTTTGACCTGGACCTGGCCGTGGAACAGTCGGCCGAGAACCCTGTTTACTACGTCCAGTACGGTCATGCTCGTATTGCCAGCATCCTGGGGTATTCCAAGGAACGGGTTCCCGATTTCTCCGGTGGTGACGTATCGCTATTACGGCATCCCGCGGAGTTGGCCCTCATCCGCCAGATGCTACTGTTGCCCGAAGTGGTGGAGCAGGCAGCCGAGAACCTGGCTCCCCATCACTTGACTTACTACGCCCAGGACCTGGCTGCCGCCTTTCATTCCTTCTACAAAGAGTGCCGCGTCGTCTCCTCCGACCCCGCCGACTCCGAATTGAACAAAGCCCGCCTCAAGTTGGTCTCGGCAGCCAAGATAGTGTTAGCTAAAACATTGAGACTGATGGGCATGACTGCGCCGGAGAGAATGTGACCAAGCAGCGGAAGTGAAAAGATGGCGCAATATGATCCTGAAAAACACCATCGGCGATCCATCCGTCTCAGAGGATGGGACTACACCAGCGCCGGCGCGTACTTCGTCACCATCTGTACCAACCAAGGGGAATCCCTATCTGATAACTCTACATTACGTGACATCGCGGAACAAACCTGGCAGGAATTGCCAAATCGGTTCCCTTCCATCATCCTTGATGAATTCGTCGTCATGCCCAATCATGTCCATTTCGTTGTGTGGTTGAACCCGCCGGATGACGATGACGCCGGGGTAGGGGCGCAATTGAATTGCGCCCCTACCATTGGGGTCCGGTTCAAGGTGGACAAACAACGTCCTGCGTTAGGCCAAATTGCACGCACCTTCAAGGCGCTGGTCACTCGCCGCATCCATCAACTCCAACCGGAGATACTTTTCGCCTGGCAACGCAACTACTACGAGCACATCATCCGCAATGAGCGAGAACTGTATGCCATACGCCAGTATATCCGTGACAACCCGCTGCATTGGGCCGAAGATGTTGAGAATCCGGCTCGGAAGAAGAGGCCATGAGCATATGCCCGGGACGATTTGTTCATTCGCTCAGTATCCAAGACCTGCGTGGCGACCCTACACAACAGACCGTCTTGCTTATCCCCCCAGGTGGCATGAAACTGAGGAAGGCGGGAGAGGTATCGGTGGATGTAGATGAGCAGAAAGCGAAGCCCATCGCCCTAGTCCCCATCGGCCAGATGAACGAGTCCGTCCTGACCGTCATCGGCCGGGGCCTGCGGGAGGCGTTCGGCCGGGCCTACGTGATCCCAGCCCCCTTGTTTCACCCCGACTGGGCTCACGACTGGCATCGAGGGCAATATCTCGCGGATGATATCCTGGCCCAATTGGGCCGCCTGGGCCTCGCCGCCGAGAGATGGCTGGCCGTTGTCGATGTGGATTTGTACACGCCGGGCCTCAACTTCGTCTTCGGTCAGGCGCAGATGGGCGGGCCGGCAGCCGTGATCGCCCTCCCCCGCTTGCGTCAGGGCTTGTACGGCCTGCCAGATGACGAGGCCCTGTTCCACCAGCGGGCGGTCAAGGAGGCGGTACACGAGCTGGGCCACACCTACGGCCTGGGCCACTGCCGCAACCCGTGCTGCGTGATGTCTTTTTCCAATTCCCTGCGCGACGTGGACAGAAAGGAGCGTGACTTCTGTCCCTCATGCCGTTGGAAGCTGCTATAGCCCCTCCGCTGTCTTGCAGTTTGTCATAACATCGTTTGACAACTCCAATCCTTCGCAGTATAATAGAAATTGAGGGGCGAATAGCTCAGTTGGAGAGAGCGCTTCCCTTACAAGGAAGAGGTCACAGGTTCAAGTCCTGTTTCGCCCATCTTGATAAACAACAAGCTGCCCAGGTTTGTCGGGCGGCTTCGTTCTTATCTGCAACGATGGAATCTGAGAAGAGCCCTTTGTCTTTCGACATCGGGCTCTTTCGTAATCACCAACCAACCGTGATTCTAACTAGGCTTCCACCGCAACCTCGGATGCCTGGCCGCTCTGACCTCGTCCAGGCGAGTGACGGGGGTGGTGTGAGGTGCTTTGTGCAGGAGGTCCGGGTTCTCCTGGGCTTCCTCAGCGATCTTGAGCATGGCCTCGGCGAAGGCGTCCAAGGTCTCCTTGCTCTCGGTCTCGGTGGGCTCGATCATCAGGGCCTCGGGTACGATGAGGGGGAAGTAGACAGTGGGTGGGTGAAAACCATAGTCCATCAACCGTTTGGCTATATCCACCGTGTGGACGTCGGGGGCCTGCGGCAAGGGCCCCGATAGCACGAACTCGTGCATGCAGGTGCGGTCGTAGGGCAGCGGATACACTTTCTTGAGCCTGGCCAGGAGGTAGTTGGCGGCCAACACGGCGTCCTCACTGACCTGCTTCAAGCCCTCGGCTCCCAACATCCTGACGTAAGTGTAGGCCTTGATGAACACGCCAAAGTTGCCATAGAAGGCTTTGACCCTCCCGATGGAGGCCTCAGGCATCTCCAGGTGATAGCAGGCATAGACTTCCGAAGTCTCGGAGACTTCGGAAGTCTTCTCTTTATGGCAGTCGCATTTTTCGTCCTTGACCACAATTGGGCCAGGCAAATATCTTGCCAGTCGCTCTGAAGCCCCGACAGGACCAGAGCCAGGCCCGCCACCGCCATGAGGGGTGGAGAAGGTCTTATGTAAGTTGAACATCATCACGTCAATGCCCAATTCACCCGGCCTGGCAATGCCCATGATGCTGTTCATGTTGGCCCCATCGCCGAACATCAGGCCACCGCACCCATGGACGAGCTCAGCGACCTCTAGCACTTGCTCTTCGAAGAGACCCAGGGTGTTAGGGTTGGTCAACATCAGACCGACAACTGTGTCGTCGCAGTGGGCTCTGAGTTCTTCCAGATCCACGTTGCCCCGCTCGTCGGATTTGATCTCCACCGCCTGGTAGCCACTCATAGCAGAGGAGGCAGGGTTGGTGCCGTGAGCCGAGTCGGGGATGAGGACCTTGGTGCGCTTTGTATCACCTCGCTCCTCGTGATAGGCTCGCATCATCAGGATTCCAGTGAACTCGCCGTGAGCCCCCGCCGCTGGCTGCAAGCTCACCCCGGCGAAGCCACCGATCTCCTTCAAGTACTCCTGCAGTTCGTACATGAGCTTCAGGTTGCCTTGGACCGTGCAGTGATCCTGATAGGGATGGGTGCGAGTGAACCCAGGAAGCTTCGCTGCCTCCTCGTTGACCTTGGGATTATACTTCATGGTGCAGGAGCCAAGCGGGTAGAAGCCGGTGTCCACGGCGTGGTTCAACTGGGAGAGGTGTACATAGTGGCGCATGAGGTCACCCTCGCTGACCTCAGGCAGAGGGAGGTCTTCTCGCAGGAGCTCCTCCGGCAGCTCAGCCTTGGGAACGTCAAGCTCTGGTAGGAACACTGCCCTTCGGCCTGGCGAGCTGATCTCGAATACTTCGGCTGGGCTCAGTACAGGTATCAAAGACTCGGTCATGGTGCCACCTCCTCTAAAGCCGCAACCAGGCGATCTATCTCAGCCCTGGTGTTCATCTCCGTCACGCAGAAGAGCAAACAGTTCTCCAGGTGGGAATAGTCGCGGCCCTTCGACAGGCCCCTGGTCCTTTGGCACTGTACCGTACCCTGTACTGTCCGGTCCAGGACAGTGCGGTCCAGTACGGTGCCCAGGGACAAAGGGCTCAGGACCTTGCCCAAGTCGTAGCCGCCGATGATGCCCCGCTT
>JAUWYT010000165.1 GCA_030615705.1 Chloroflexota bacterium | reverse complement strand
TGGACCGGTACAGGCTGGTCTACATGCCGCTGGTCATCTCGGCCTACGACGTGCCGGAGGTGGACGTGCTGCTGGTGAGCGGCGGCGTGCGCACCGACGAGGATCTCTACAACCTGCGCCGGGCCGTCCAGCGCGCACGCCAGGTGGTGGCCGTCGGGACGTGCGCCATCTCCGGCGGCGTGGCCAATCTGGGCGACCGTGACGAGGTACGTGCGCTCTTTCTGGCCCAGGCGGAGCGGCGTCACCTGCCACATCTGCTGCCCAGGGTCCGTCCCGTGGACGGTGTGGTGACCGTTGACCGCTACCTGCCCGGCTGTCCGCCGACGCCAGAACTCTTTATGGTCATGCTCTTCCAGCCCCCCGACTTCAAAGCCAGCAGGATCGTCTGTCACGAGTGTGGCCGCAAGAAGCTCAAGGATATGCGCCCCACCCGCTTGATCGGCTTCCAGCGAGGGGAGGTCCTGCCCGACATCTGCCTCATCAACCAGGGCTACCTCTGCGTCGGCTCCTCGACCCGCGGCGGCTGCCGGGCGCCCTGCCCTCGCGCTGGGCATCCCTGCGTGGGCTGCCGGGGGCCGTCGGATACTTTCATTGACAAGTTGTCAAGCGAGTGGTTCGTCAGCATCCAGCGGGTCTTCGCGGCCATGACCGACGTCCCTCCTGAGGAGATCGAGGCCGCGCTGCGCTCCCCCCAAATGGCGCTCTTCCTCTTCCAGTTCGCCGACTACGCTGGCACAGGGCGCCCCCCCAGGCCGAAAGAGAAGGTGTTGTGAGATGCCGACCCTGACGTTCCCACTCAGCCGCATCGAAGGGCACGCCCAGGTGGTCATCGAAGTGCAGGCCGGGGAGGTGGTCTCCGCCCGCTTTCAGTCCATGGAGTTCCGCGGCTTCGAGTACTTCGTGCAGGGCGCCCCGGCGGAGCAGATGCCCGTGATCGCGCCCCGCATCTGCGGCGTCTGCTCCACGGCGCATCACGTGGCGGCCGTCAAGGCCCTGGAGGATGCCTACGGCGTCACTCCGCCCCCGCTGGCGCTCAAGATCCGCGAACTGCTGTTGCTCGGTCAGATCATCCAGAACCAGGCCACGTCGCTGTTCATCTTCACCATGCCGGACCGGCTCGACGTGGCCAGCATCTTCCAACTCGCCGAGGAGGCGGGCTCAGAGCAGATCAATGCCGAAATCGCTATGCGGGCGCTGCAGGTGCGCAAAGCGGGCACCGATCTGATCACGACGGCGGGCGGGCAGTTCATCCACCCTGTCAAAGCCGTCGTCGGCGGGGTGACGAGCGGCATCGGACCAGAGCAAGCCGCCGTGATGCGCGCCGAACTGAGCGAGGTGTTGCCTATCGCCTGTGATCTATTCGACCTTTACTGGGAGATGTCGCTGGCGATGGGCGAACGCATCGGCACCTGGGGGGACGACGCGCCGGCCTGCTACATCGCGGCCATAGCCGACTGCCGCCCCAACTACTGTGGCGACGTCATCCGCGTGATGTGTCCCAAAGGCGTCGTGCGCGCCAGCTTCCCCGCCCGCGACTTCCGCGCCCACCTCACCTATCAGGAGACCGACTACAGTTACGCCGGTCAGACCAGTTACGAGGGAGAGGTGATGCGAGCCAACAGCCTGGCGCGGGCCAACATGGCGCGCTGTATGGGCACCTCCTGCGCCGACGAGTATCTGGCGCGCTTCCACGAAGCGTTCGGGCAGCCGGCGCACGCGCTCATGCTGTTCGACCTGGCGCGGGGCATCGAGCTGGTCTACGCGCTGGAGCGGGCGATGGAGATCCTGGGCGAGCCGCTCGACCACGAGGACACCGCCGTCCCCTACACCCCGCGCGACGGGGAAGGGTATGGCCTGGTCGAAGCGCCGCGCGGCCCCCTGATCCACCATTACCGCATCGAGAACGGCCTCATCGCCCAGGCTGAGTTCATCATCCCCACAGTGCACAACGCGCTGGCCATCGAGCGGGCGCTGCGCGTCGCAGCCAAGCGCTACATCACCGCCGAGCGGGTGGACATGGAACTGGAGCGCGCCGTGGGACGGGTCGTGCGCGCCTTCGACCCCTGCATTGCTTGCGCCACGCATTGAGAGGGACAGGTTGGAGGGACCCGGAATGTCACTGGGGATGTTGAAATCGCTGGTGACCACCGTGATCCTGGCGCTGGTCGTGATGCAAGCATTGGGCATGGCGCAGGTGCGCGGCTATGTGCATCTGTTGCCCCTTGAAAGGAAGCAACTGCGGCGCTTGCACCGCTGGGGTGGTATGGCCGCGCTGGTTTTGACCCTGGCCGTTGCTGTGGCCTGCATGCTTGGCCGGGGCTATGAGCTCTACTCGCTTCGCCTGCGGTTGCACGCGGTGATGGGAGTGCTGGCCATACTGGTCATGTCCTTGAAAGTCGCTATCACCCGCCGATTCCTCCGCTACCTGCGTTATAATACGGCTTTGGGGGCAGCGGCAGGCTTGTTGATCCTGGGCACTTTCATCGCCAGCGCGCTGTGGTACTTTGGATAAGACTTCGGAAGTCTGCCGCTGAAGATTCTGAAGGCAGAATCAACCCGAAATTGCTTTCGAAAGCTAGTGGATAGCGCACTTTTGAGACTTCCGAAGTCTGGTCTATCCTTAAACCTAACGACATTGGGTTTGATCGAGCACTTTCGACCTAAGAGACTACAGGAGAAATAGGATGAGAAGACGCATGCTCTCTGTACTTACGATGATGCCCCTGGTGCTGCTGTTGGGATCGCTTCTTGCAGCTTGTGGCGAGGCTGAGGAGCAGATCGTTGCTCCCACCACAGAGCAGGAAAAGGCCCCTCCAGCGGCCATTGATGGCAAGTCCTTGCTTCAAGAGCGATGTACCAGGTGCCATGACCTGGGGCGAGTGGAGCGGGCCAGGAAGACAGAAGAGGAGTGGAAAGTGACAGTGGAACGCATGGTGGGAAAAGGTGCCCAGCTCAGCCAGGCGGAGCAAGAACTGGTTATCCAATATCTGACACTGAGACGTATCCCCAATAACCCGTCCGCAGGTCGCCCCACGGAATGGTGAGGCGCGTCAAGCGACCTGGAGCAACCTGCATATCAAATACCTGTACTGAGCTCAGCCGAAGTAAAGGAGGAAAAGAATGGCTTTCTTGACTGCCGCCGAAGCCCTCAAATGGGCAATGGAGATCGAAAAGAATGGGGAGATCTTCTACAACGCTGTGGCCGCGAAAAGCGCCGATCCCGAAGTGAAGGCTCTTTTCGAATACCTGGCTGACCAGGAGCGAGGACACTACCGGGCGTTCCAGAAGATGTTGGAAGAGGTGAAGCCAGACCCCGACCTGTCCTATGTCGGTATCCAGTACGACGAGTATCAGGCTTATCTCCAGGCCGCTCTGTCCGGCGCCCTGTTCGCAGGGCCGGATAAGGGATTGACGTTGGCCAAGCAGGCCCAGAACCGGGAGACAGCCCTGCGGGCGGCGATGGGTTTCGAGAAGGACACTCTGCTGTTCTTCTACGATCTACGCGAGATGGTGAGCGAAGCGGAACGGGGGGCTATCTCTGACATCGTCCTGGAGGAGAAGGCTCACTTGCGCCGCCTGGCAAAGATGAGTAGGATAGACCATGCCACCCGTTGAGATCAAACCTGACATCTATTGGATCGGCGTCAACGATCGCACGACCGACCTCTTCGAGGGCCTGTGGCCCATCGAACAGGAGGGTGTCTCGTACAACGCCTATCTCATAAACGATGAGAAGAAGGCCATAGTTGACCTGGCCAAGGCATTTAAGACAGACGAGTTCTTCGACCACATCGCCGAAATCGTGACCTCTCTGAGATTGACTACGTGGTTATCAACCACATGGAGCCTGATCACACCGGCGTGCTGCGCACTCTCAGGAGAATAGCTCCGGGCGCGATCATCCTGGGTTCCCCGAAGACCAAGGCGATGCTGGAGTCCTTCTACGGGGTCACCGAAAACGTCAGGGTGGTCGAGGACGGGGAGACGCTCTCCCTGGGCAGGAGGACGCTGCAATTCTTCTCTACCCCCTTCGTCCACTGGCCGGAGACGATGATGACCTACGAGACGACGCATCGCATCCTCTTCTCCTGCGACGCCTTCGGTGGCTACGGGGCCCTGAGCGGCACCATCTTCGATGATGAGTGTACGGGCCTGGACTTTTACCAGAAAGAATCGCTCCGCTACTACGTCAACATCGTAGCCAAGTTCAGCAAGCCCGTGCTCAAGGCCATTGAGAAGCTGGCCGATGTGCCCGTGGAGATCATAGCTCCTTCCCACGGCCTCATCTGGCGAGAGCAGCCCCAGCTAATCGTGGACCTCTACCAGAAGTGGGCCGAATACGCCACTGGCCAGACCGAAGCGGGGATAACCCTCATCTACGGCTCGATGTACGGCAACACCGAGGCCATGATGAACGCCGTGGCCCAGGGCATCTCCCGCGTGGGGGTTCCCGTGGAGATCTTCGACGCCGCCAGAACCGATGTCAGCTACATCCTGCCCTCCCTGTGGACGAAGGCGGGGGTGATGGTGGGTGCTCCCACCTACGAGGGTACGTTGTTCCCACCAGTGGCCCAGGTGCTGGAGATGGCCGTGCTCAAGCGCGTGCTGAACAAGAAGGTCGCCATGTTTGGCAGCTATGGGTGGAGTGGCGGGGCCCTGAGGCATCTCAAAAAGATGATCGAGCCTGTGAAGTGGGAACTGGTTGACTCCTTCGAGTTCGTGGGAAAGCCCACTGAGGAGGACCTCAAGAAGGGGGAGGAATTCGGTGCCAGGTTTGGAGAGCTCATAAGTCGTATCGGAGGGTGACTCAGGAAGATGACGGGCACTGTGATAAACGTAATCACCGTGGTCATAGGCGGAACTTTGGGCACCCTTTTGGGCGAGAGGCTGCCTTCCCGCGTCCGTCGTATCATTATGCAGGGAGTGGGCCTGGTGA
>JAUWYT010000179.1 GCA_030615705.1 Chloroflexota bacterium | reverse complement strand
GTTCGTGGAGCGCCTGCGCGACGAACGACGCTTCGCCGACGTCGAGGAGCTGAAGGCCCAGATAGAGCAGGACATCGCCCGGACTCGCTGCATTGGAGCTGAGGAGACGTCCATTCCTCGCACGGAGGCGTAGGGAGGACGGGCAACAAGCGATGACCAAGAGATTCGACGAGATTGAGCACACGGCCGATCTGGCTATAAGGGCCTATGGACGGGACATGAAGGAGCTTTTCGCCAATGCCGCCTATGGCATGTTCGCCCTCATGGCCGAGCCCTTCGGGCTGAGCCTCAGGACCAAGCCTTCTCTCGAAGAACCAACCCGCGAGCGAGAGGTGTCGCTGGAGGCGACCGACTACGAGAGCTTGCTGGTAGACTGGCTGAACGAACTCATCTATCTGCACGAGGTAGAGGGGGAGACTTACTCCCAGTTCACCATCGAGACCCTCTCACCCGCGGAGCTCAAGGCTCATGTGACTGGTGGACCAACCAAGAGCAAGACCAAGGCCATCAAGGCGGCCACTTTCCACGAGCTAGAGGTGGTAAAGACAAACAAGGGATACGAGGCCACCATCGTGTTTGACGTGTAAAGAATGTAGGGGTTCGTAGTAGTGACTTTACTCGCTTTGGCTCTGTAAGGGACGACTGAAGTCGTCACTACGGAAAAATCATGGAGAAGGATATGGTTAACAAGCAAGATTTCAAGAAAGTCGAAGAATACGTTTACGAGATTCCAAAGAGTTTTCGCCCCGACATGCGGGTGCCGGCTCGCCTGTACGCCGACGAGGAGTTGCTGGAGGCAGCGTTAGGGGATCGTTCCCTGAGACAACTGGTTAACACCGCTACCCTGCCCGGCGTGGTCAAGTACACCCTGGCCATGCCGGACATCCACCAGGGCTATGGCCCGCCCATCGGTGGGGTAATCCCCTCCAAGGCATCCACGGGTATCATCTCGCCCGGCGCCGTTGGCTACGATATCAACTGCGGCGTCCGGCTTCTGCGCTCCAACATCCTGGCCGAGGAGGTCAAGCCCATCATGGGGGACATCGTCAATGCCCTCTTCCGGGGCGTGCCCAGCGGCGTGGGTCGCAGCGGGGACGTCAGGCTCTCCCACCGGGATACCGATAATGTTTTGGAGAGGGGATCGGCCTGGGCTGTGAGCCAGGGCTACGGCACGAAAGATGACCTGGAGCACACCGAGGAGCGGGGGGGCATGGCCGGGGCCGAAGCGAGGGCGGTGAGCCCAAAGGCCAAGAAACGGGGTCGAGATCAATTGGGCACCCTGGGCTCAGGCAACCACTTCGTCGAAGTAGCCGAGGTGGAGGAAGTCTACGACAGAGAGGTGGCGGAAGCCTTCGGCCTGTTCGAGGGACAAATGGTGGTTTGGATCCACTCCGGCTCGCGTGGCCTGGGCCATCAGGTGTGCACCGACTACGTGCGCGACCTGCAGAAGGCAGTGACCAAATACGGCATCAAGTTACCTGACCGAGAACTGGTCTGTGCTCCCTTCGACTCGCCCGAAGGACGCGACTACTTCGCCGCCATGGCCAGCGCCGCCAACTACGCCTGGGCCAATCGCCAGGTCCTGGCCCACCGCGTGCGCCGAATCCTGGACGACGTGCTGGCCGGCGTGGTCAAAGACCGGGAGCTAACCCTGGTCTACGACCTGACTCACAACATCGCCAAGGTGGAGGAGCACCCCATTGACGGCAAGCTCACCAAACTGGTCATTCACCGCAAGGGGGCCACACGGGCCTTCGGACCTGGGATGAGGGATCTGCCCGCCGACTATCGAGAGGTGGGGCAGCCGGTCCTGATCCCAGGCGACATGGGCACCGCCTCCTACGTCCTGGTGGGCACAGCCAAGGCCATGGAGAAGACCTTCGGCACCTCCTGTCACGGAGCGGGGCGGGTCATGAGCCGTCGCGCAGCCAAGAGGAAGATCCGGGGGCAGGAGCTGGCGAAGGAGCTGAGAAGTCAAGGCATCATCGTGCGGGGTGGCAGCATGGCTGGCCTGGCCGAGGAAGCCCCCGCGGCCTACAAGGACGTAGACCGAGTGGTCAATGTGGTACACTCGCTGGGAATCGCTCGCAAGGTGGCCAGGGTTGTACCTTTGGGGGTGATCAAGGGGTAAGGCAGGTTCAAGCGTTAAGCGTCAAAGAAGGGCCGTTCCTCATTAGCAGGGGGCGGCCCTTCTTCGATGGCTAGGTGTTTGCCAGCCGAGCCGAGGATTGAAATCCCCGTCTGAAGCTGAGAAGCGCCCGTTCGGCTGAGCCCTTCGTCCCGCTCAGGACGGGGCTCACGACGAAGCCTCAGGCGCTTGAATTAGGCCCTGAGGGGTCTTTTCAGTTTCAGACGTCGAATTCTGTTCGACGATCTAGGTTGCAGCCAGGCGCGTTCGCAGGAGGCGCAGGAACTCTGCGCACCTGGCAGGGGCATCGCCAACGAAGCTGACGGCCTCGAGGAGTTCCCTCACCCTCTCGGCGGGCAAGAAGGCAACGAGATCGCTATCGCTGCTCAGCCTCTCTATCAGGGGGTTCTCCTCTCCCCTTTGAATGGCCTCCCAGGCAGGCATGGTGTGCTGGCGGATGCGCTCGTGCATCTCCTGGCGGTCGGCACCGGCCTTGACCAGCTCCATGAGCAGTGTCTCGGTGGCAGCGAAGACGCCGTAAGTAGACAGATTGCGCTCGATGTTTTCCCTGTGAACAACCAAGCCCATGATAATGCGCCTGGCGGCGATTAGCACTTCATCCAAGGCCAGGAAGGCTTCGGGGAGGATCACCCTTCGGTTGGCTGAGTCGTCCAGGGTGCGTTCCAGGAGAGAGAAGGCGGCGTTGTCCCAGGCTACCTTGGGCAAGGTGCTGAGGTAGCGAGCCAGCGAGCAGATCTTCTCGGCAGTGACGGGGTTGCGCTTGAAGGGCATGGCAGAGGAGCCCACCTGCCTGGCTCCAAAGGGCTCACTCAACTCCCCGAAAGGTGCTGCGTGCAGTACTCGCAGGTCGAAGGCGAATCTGTGCAGGGATTGAGCTATGGAGGCCAGAGTGGTCAGGACGAGGAAGTCCTGCTTGCGGGGGTAGACCTGAGTAGATACGGGCATGGCCTCCAGCTCCAGCCTTTCCATGACCAATTGTTCTAGCTCGGCCGGGCTCATTCCGCTGTCCTTGAGCAACTGAGCATAAGAGGTCGAAGTTCCCACTGCGCCCTTCAGCCCCTTGGCCTTGAGGTTTTTCATCAGGTTATCCAAACTCTGAAAGTCAATGAGCAAGTCCTGGGCGTACTGACAGAGGCGGTAGCCCAGGGTGGTGAGCTCAGCGGGCAGGAGGTGAGTGTAGCCCATAGCAGGCAGGTTCTGATAGCGTTCGATCTGGGTGGCGAAAGCTTCGAGAAGACCCACCAGGCGCTTGCGGACCAGGTATAGGGACTCCTTGATGCGCAGGATATCGGCGTTATCTTCAATGTCCGCGCTGGTAGCTCCCAGGTGGATCTTGCCCCCGCCTATCGGACACTGCTCAGCGTAGGCTCTTATCTCGGCCATCTTGTCGTGGCCTATCTCCGCCTCGATCTCGTGGGAGCGGGCGACGTCCACCTGGTCCTGGTGAGCCCTCAAGTCATCCAGCTCCGCCTCACTGACCAGCCCAGCCTCGTGCTCGGCCTCAGCCAGAGCCACCCAGATCCGCCGCCACAGCCGCCGTTTATACTCCTCGGACCACAACCTTCGCATCTCCTGGCTGCTGTAACGCCAGGTGAAGGGTGAAAGAAAAGTGTCGTAGCCGTAGGTTTCTTGCTTCATCGGTCTCCTCCCATCACTCCAGGGAGAGGCTATGGATTCCTGAGTGTGGGGTCATGATGACCCATGTTGCGCAAAACATAGACGTCTATCTCAATCTCGAACGTCACGCGGATGTCCTTTCCAGCGCACAGTTCCCACACGCCCTTAGTCCCCCGTACGCGCTTGACGCGCAGTCCAGGGTGAGCGCGGTCGGCCAGCAATTGGGCCAGTGCCTCTTTCACCTGCTCGCGGTGCCGTGGCTCAAGTTTGCGATATGCCCGCCGAAAACGTACGGTACGGATTAGTTCCACGCTATTCCTCCGCATCCAAGTCGGCAATGAGATCTTTCAACGTCTCGAATCGCTTTACCCGGCCTGCTCTCAGGTCTTCCTCCGCCTCGCGCTCGCCCTCTTGCCATGCTTCTGTCCAGAAGTAAGCCTGGCTTTTGTCTACGACTTGCTTTGGCAGTAGCACCAGCCTATTCTCTTCCAGTCGCACTTCCAGATAGTCGCCAATCTCAATGCCTGCCTCGCGGCGCAGAGCAGCGGGTATCGTCACCTGCCCACCTCGTGTCACTTTGATCAGTTGCTCCACCTGACACCTCCATGAAAAAGTGATTTCCTTTTTCCCATTATACCATAGCGCGGTGTGAAATGCAATCCTTTGTGAAACCAAAGGAGCCGCCCAGCTTCCACCAGGCACTGTCCTGAACTGGACAGTACAGGGCGGCTCCTTTGCTTATGCCTTCACCGCACTTTCCGCGTATAATCAGGTAACAAGATGGGGGACAGGATGGGGTTCTCTATCCCCGCCTCCTGCAACTGTTTGTTCCACTCATCCACGTGGGCCAAGGTCAGCTTGCCTAGCTCCACCTCTTTGGCC
>JAUWYT010000268.1 GCA_030615705.1 Chloroflexota bacterium | reverse complement strand
TCCCAAAGGAGTCGGAGTCAAAGAAGGTAGGATCAGAGAGGAGTACAGCTTCGTCTGCGCCTAAGGCCAGGGCTGTGTGCAGGGCTTCGATTGCCTCCTCTCCGGCGATGGTCAAAGCAGTCACCTTTCCGCCCGTTTTCTCCTTGACCTGCACAGCCACCTCAAGGGCGTGCTCGTCAAAGGTACTGATTACCAGTGCGTGCTTCCCCCGAATCTGCTCTTTACGGATCGGATCAATCCGGAACTCGCTGGGGGCGATCTCTGGGTCAATGATCTGTTTCAGGCAGACTATGATATGCACTTTTCTTCCTACCCTTGTTCGTACTCACATCCTCCCCCATCCCCTCCCTGGGAGGAAGGGGGGAATCGTTCACGCCCTCTCCCTTGCAGGGGGAGCCCGTCCTGAGCGAAGTCGAAGGGGGTTGGGGTGGGTGAGCACTCACCTACAATCCAGCAAAGGGGGAATTGAGAAGGCTGAAGAGGCTCTCCCAATTCCCCCCTTTCCCATTATTCATCAGTAGGGAACATGCTCAAGGCATAGACCGTTCTTACTACACCCAATCGAAGGTGCGGGTGACGGCCTTGAGCCACCCATTGTGGAGCTTCGCGCGGGTCCCGGCGTCCATCGCGGGATTCCAGGTCTTGTCCACGCCCCAGTTCTTGCGCATCTCGTCGGTATTCGCCCAGAAGCCGACGGCCAGACCAGCGGCGTAGGCCGCGCCCAACGCGGTGGTCTCGGCCACCTTCGGGCGAACGACGGGCACGCCCAGGATGTCGGACTGGAACTGCATGAGCAGTTCGTTGAAGACCATGCCGCCGTCCACCTTCAGCGCCTTGAGCCTCACGCCGGAGTCCTTCTCCATCGCGTCCAGCACCTCGCGGGTCTGGTAGGCGGTGGCCTCCAGCGCGGCGCGAGCGAAGTGCCCCTTGTTGACGTAGCGGGTCATGCCGACGATCGCGCCACGGGCATCGCTCTTCCAGTAGGGCGCGAACAGGCCGGAGAAGGCGGGCACGAAGTAGATGCCGCCGTTATCCTCAACGGTCTTGGCCAGGTCCTCGATTTCCGGCGATTTCTCAATCAAGTTGAGGTTATCGCGCAGCCACTGCACCAGCGCGCCGGTGATGGCGATGGAGCCTTCCAGGGCATAGACCGCCGGCTCGTCGCCGAACTTGTAGGCCAGGGTGGTCAACAGGCCGCTCTTGCTGGGCACGGCCTCGGTGCCGGTGTTGAGCAGCATGAAGCAGCCGGTGCCGTAGGTGTTCTTGGCCTCACCAGGGCTGTAGCAGGTCTGGCCCACCAGGGCCGCCTGCTGGTCGCCCAGGTCACCGCACACAGGGATGGATGCGCCAAACGGTCCGTCCTTGGGCGTGTAGCCCCAGACCTTGGGATCGCTGGAGGGGCGGACCTCCGGCAACATCTGTCGCGGAACGCCCATGATGTCCAGGATCTCCTGATCCCAGTCCAAGGTCTTCAGGTTCATGAGCATGGTGCGGCTGGCGTTGGTCACGTCGGTCACGTGAGCGCCGCCCTTGGGGCCACCGGTCAGCCACCAGATCTCCCAGGTGTCAATGTTGCCGAAGATGGCGTCGCCCCTCTCGGCCGCCGCGCGGACGCCCTCCACGTTGTCCAGGATCCACCTGATCTTGGGGCCAGAGAAGTAGGTCGCCAGGGGCAACCCTACCTTGGCGCGGAAGCGGTCCTGGCCGCCATCCTTGGTCAGTTCGTCGCAGATGTCCTTGGTGCGGGTGCACTGCCAGACGATGGCGTTGTAGTAGGGCTTGCCGGTGTTCTTGTTCCAGACGACGGTGGTCTCGCGCTGGTTGGTCACGCCGATAGCCGATATCTCCTCGGCCTTGACTCCGGACTTCTCCAGGCCGCGCTTGATCACGTCCTGGGTGCGAGCCCAGATCTCCATCGGGTCGTGCTCGACCCAGCCAGCCTGCGGGTAAATCTGCTCGTGCTCCATCTGATCCACGCCGACCACCTGCCCTGCGTGGTCAAAGATCATGAAGCGCGTGCTGGTCGTACCCTGGTCTACTGCTGCTGCGTATTTCTTTGCCATTACACTTACTCCTTTGTCTAGTGATATTCTGGTTGGTTACGGAATGATCTTTTGTCTCGCGCTCTTTTTCCCTTTTCATCACCCCCTCTCAAAATCCCTAACGCAAAAACCACGATCATCTGTATAGCCATGTAGAGGATAACTCGGACGTGCTAGGCTGATGGGTTGGACTCAACGGTCTCCATCAAGGTTTTCAGGAGCAGGTAAGAAGAGGTCGCTCCTGGGTCCTGGTGGCCGATGCTGCGCTCCCCCAAGTAGCTGGCGCGGCCCTTCCTGGCCAGCATGGGAATGGTGGCCTTCATACCCTGGTGGGCGGCATCCGTCATCAGGTGGAGGGCCTCTATGGTATCCTTGCCATCGGCACAGGCCTTCCTGAGCGCCTCCACGGCGGGATGGAGGGCATCAACCATGGTTTTGTCTTCCAGGTTGGTTTTCCCGATCCTCACCACACCTTTCAAGCCGGCGTCGAGAAGAGCAACCAGGTCATCATCGGAGAGCTCCATCTTGCCCGCCACGGCCTTCCCTGCATCCATGAGGAAGGTGCCATATAAAGGCCCCGCTGCGCCACCGACACTGGTGATGAGGGCCATCCCGGAAGTCTTAAGAATGGCACCGATGTCCTTTTCCTCCACACCAGGCAGCTTGCTCACTATCTTCTTGAAACCTCGATCCATGTTGATGCCGTGATCGGCGTCGCCAATGGGCGAGTCCAAATCGGTGAGATACTGCCTGTTCTCCTCGATCACTGCAGCAGTAGCCTCAAGCCACTTCAACATCTGGCCCTGAGTAATCATTCTTGAAGAGCATTCCCTCCTCTAATGGCAGATAGCAAATGGCAAATAGCAGATGGCAGAAGCCATAAGCTATCGGCCATCAGCCATCAGCTATCAGCCAGATTCGCCTGTTCGCAGGTTACACTACATGCCCCAACGCAGGCCAATGGTCTTGACTGGAGCGTCCCAAAGCTCGAGGAGCTCATCGTCCATCTTGAGCAGGGTGATGGAGCAGCCCTGCATCTCCAGGGAGGTGATGTACGCACCAATGAGATTGCGGACGATCCTCAGCCCCTTCTTCTCGCAGATTTCGTGCAGCTTGCGGTAGATGATGGGGAGCTCGATGGCCGCGGTGCCGCCCATGTTGTTGACGAAGGCCAGCACCTGATCGCCTGCCTTGAACGGCGGGTCTACCAGCTCGATCTCGACCCACTCGCCTTTGCCCTCGTCCCACTCGCGGACGATTCGCGTGTAGGCTGGGTCATCAATGACGCCCAGAGCCAGCATCTCAGTGATCTCGTCGGCGGTCTGGAGCTTCATCCGCTT
>JAUWYT010000147.1 GCA_030615705.1 Chloroflexota bacterium | reverse complement strand
GACATCTGCGAGATGGAGGAGCCACCCTGTCGGGATGCAGGAGGCGGCCATCGCATCTTCTGCCACACTCGGCTGGAGGAACTGCGCAAGATCGAACCGGTCGTGACGGTCAGGTGATGGGCGCCAGTCGTGAGACGCGGCCGTCAGTGACCTCACCGGAGAGGGAGATTATGCTGGTCAAAGTCGGCAGCGCCCCCACGGCTAAGCATCCGGGCTACTGGGACATCGTCGTCAAGTTACCAAACGTGTCCAAGGATGAGGTCGTTGCCGCTTTGGAGCAGATTGAGGGGCAAGAAATCGCAGACGTGCGCGAAGTATAGGGCGAGTGCAAACCCAAAGTCCAAAGTGCAAGGCTCAAAAAGGTAGCTTTTGGATTACGAGCTTTGCGCTTTGGATTTTGTTTTTTCACAAACAAGACAGGAGCTTGACAAATGGCCAACGTTCGCAGCAACGACGTGAATTTCGGGAGCGCACAATTCGGGCTGCTCTCCCCGCAGCAATGCGAAAAACTGCACCACGCCAGCCTGGAAATCCTGGAACGAACTGGCGTCCGCATCCACGAACCAGAAGCGGTGGAGCTGCTTAAGAAAGCAGGAGCCTTCGTCTCCGACGGCAATCGAGTACGCATCCCTTCCGGCCTGGTCGAGAAGGCGTTCAGCACCGTGCCCAGGCGAGTGGTGCTGTGCGACCGCTATGGCCGACGGGTGATGCCCGTGGAAGGCTACCGCAGCTTCTACGGCCCTGGGTCCGACTGCATGAACATCGTAGATCACCGCACCTGGGAGCGACGCAAGCCGCTTCTTAAGGACGTGATCGAGGGGATCACCGTCTGCGATGCCCTTCCTAACATTGATTTCGTCATGTCCATGTTCCTGCCCAGCGACGTCAACCAGGCGATAGCTGACCGCTATCAGATGGAGATAATGCTCAAGTATACCACCAAGCCCATCGTGTTCGTGACCTACGATTTCTCAGGTTGTGTGGACGCCGTCGAAATGGCCGAGGCGGTGGTTGGCGGCCCAGAGTCGCTGCGGCAGAATCCTCTGGTGGCCTGCTACATCAACGTGACCACAGGGCTTCAGCACAACGAGGAGGCGTTGCAAAAGCTGCTCTACTTGGCGGAGAAGGGCCTGCCCGCCCTTTACATACCGGTGAATTCGGCCGGCATAACCGGCCCGGTCACTCAGGCCGGAAGCATGGCCATCGTCAACGCCGGTATGCTGGTCGGCCTGATGCTCTCTCAACTGAAGCGGGAGGGAACTCCGCTGGTCGTGCCTGGCTGGGGCGGTGAGGGGATGGACATGAAGACCCTGGTGGGGCCATACTGCAACCCAGACCATCGAGGGCTGGCCGAGGCCCTGGCCCACTATTATAGCCTGCCTATGTTCACCCTGGCCGGAGCCAGCGATTCTAAAATGGTGGACCAGCAGGCCGGCATCGAAGCCGCCCTTACCCTGATGGTGGATGCCCTGGCCGGTGGCAACATCGTCCACGACCTGGGTTATCTTGAGTCGGGGCTGTCCGGGTCGCTAGCCCAGTTGGTTATCTGCAACGAGATAGTGGGCTGGATCGAATCTTTCGTGAAGGGCATTGAGATCAACGACGAGACCCTGGCCTTGGATTTGATAGATGAGATTGGCCCAGACGGCCAGTTCCTCGATACCGACCACACCAGGCGCCACTTCCGCGCGCGGTGGTATCCTGACCTGCTCGACAGAGATGACTACAAGGGCTGGCTGACCAAGGGGGGCAAGTCCCTGGCCGAACGGGCGGCCGAGCGCGTGGAAGAGATCCTGGCCGAGCACCAGCCGGAGGCGCTGCCTGAGCACGTTGCTCAGAAGATCGAGGCCATCGTCCGGCGAGCGGAGGAGAGAGTGGGAGGGTGGGAGTGAAGCCTTTCTCATACGTGCTGTTGCCATCAGCTTTTGACACTTTGGGCATTGTGTGGCAGGAAACCCCAGCAGGCCCAAAGGCATATCGAGTCGTCCTGCCGGATAAGCATGCCTCGGTGGAAGATATTATCCAGAGGACCTTTGGTGATGCTGCTCAGCAATCGTGCACCCTCATTATGGAGTTGGGTGAACGAATTCAAAGATTCCTCAAGGGAGAGGCCATCGGTTTCGACTTGGATATTACCGCTCTGGAGAGATGTTCTGAATTCCAAAAGCACGTTCTGCTAGCAGAATACGACATTCCACGAGGATGGGTGAGCACCTACAGCAGGATTGCCCGACACTTGGGCATCCCAGGTGGTGCGAGGGCAGTTGGCAGAGCGCTGGCGACCAATCCTTTCCCCGTCATCATCCCCTGCCACCGAGCGGTGCGGGCCAATGGTGAGCTAGGCGGGTTTCAGGGTGGCCAGAGAATGAAACGCGCTTTGCTCGAATTTGAAGGGCTCGAGTTTTCCCACACAGGGAAGGTTCGGACGAACAGAATCTATTATTGAGGAGTCTTATGGACATCAACTATCACGCCCATCAAACACCACAATTCCGCGTCCTGTCGGATCGGCAAATTGATAAGGTGTACCTGGCGACCCTGGAGTGCCTGAACCGCACCGGCGTCGAGGTGCGCAACGCTGAGGCCCGTGAGCTGCTGGCCGCCGCTGGTGCCCGTGTGGAGGGTACGCGCGTGCACATTCCGCCACACATCATCCAGGACGCCGTCGCCGCCAACCCGCGGTCTTTCACCCTGTGGGGTAGGGATGGTAAGCATCCGATGCAAGTCGTACCTGATCGGGTCTACTTCGGCCCCGGCCTCACCAATACTTACTTCGTGGACCCGGAGACGGGCGAGCGGCGCAAGGTTCGCCGAGGCGATCCCGGCCTCACGGCCCTGGTCTGCGATGCGCTGGAGAACATTGATTACGTAATGGGCCTGGGGCTGATCAGCGACGTGACCCCCACCCTGGCGCCCGTCTACGAGTACGCGGAGATGGTAGCTAACACCGGCAAGCCGATTCTCCCCTGGGCCTACTCCGCCGCGCATGTCTCCGACATCTATCGGATGGCGGTGGCGGTCTCTGGCAGCGAGGCGGCCTTCCGCCAACGGCCCCACTTCGCTATCTTCGCCACCTTTCAATCGCCGCTGATGCACACTGACGAGGACCTGGCCAAGGTGCTCTGGGTCGCCGAGCGAGATGTTCCCATCGTCTACCTGGGCGGCGGCACGGCCGGGTCCACTGCGCCGGTCACTGGAGCGGGTACGTTGGTCATCACCCTGGCCGGAGCATTGAGCGGCCTGGCGATCATCCAGCTCAAGCGGCGAGGGGCAGCGGTGTGCATCGGGGGCGTGCCGCAGGCCATGGACCTGCGCACGTGCCGACCAGCCTACGGCGCGCCGGAGATGAGCCTCTACAGCGTGGCCATGGCCGACGTCTGCCGCTACCTCGGCCTGCCCTTCATGGGCACCGCCGGCGCTTCCGAGGCCAAAGGGCTGGATTTGCAGGCCGCCATCGAATCCACGATCCAGGTGGTGCTCTCTGGCCTGAGCGGAGCGACGCTGGTCCACGATGTGGGCTTCTTGGACTGCGCCGACATCGGCTCGCTGGAGTCGCTGGTGATGAACGACGAGATCATCGCTATGACTCGGCGCATCATGCGCGGTATCGAGGTCAGCGACGACACGCTGCTGCTGGATCTGATAGATAAAGTTGGGCCGGGCGGAGAGTTCATGTCCGAGCGGCACACCGCCAAGCACTGCCGGGCCGAGATCTGGACGCCCACGCTCATGGACCGGGAGCCGTGGGTCAACTGGCAGGCGGCCGGTGCACAGACGATGCTCGACCGCGTCAGGGCGAAGTTGCGGGACATCCTGGCCGCCCACCAGCCGCCGCCGTTGCCCGATGGCGCGGCGGAGAAGATCGAGGCGATCCTGCAGGCGGCTGAGGCGCGTGAGGGGAGAGGTAAGAGCTGAGGTTTAGGCCCGACGATGCAGGGAGCGGACTCCAAGCTCGTTCGGGATACCACCCTCAATGAGTTGAGGACTCCGGTATTAGCACGTCGGACTCCCGAACTTGTTCGGGGTTCGGGGTATCATTCTCAACGGAGTGCCAGAAGTGAAGAGACGAGGATTTCATCCACCCCACATCTACGAGGACAACGCCTGTTACTTCCTTACGGCCAGCATCGTGCACCGCCAATGGCTTCTGGACACAGATGCCAAGCGCATACTGGTGCGAGATGTACTGAAAGAAGCCACCACGCAGTATGGCATCAGGTTGTATGCCGGGGTCATTCTGGCAGATCACTATCACTTGCTGCTCAAGACCAGCGATGTCGCTCCCATCTACAAATTCATCAAGCGACTGCACGGTGACAGCGCCATACAGTTGAACAAGCTGGACAATACACCAGGGAGGCAAGTCTGGTACCAGTACTGGGATAGATTCCCGCGTAACGAACGCGATTTCTGGGGGTATTTCAACTACACCCACATCAACCCCATCAAACATGGCTACGTGCGAGTCTCAGATGGCGTCTTGGTGGTCGAAGGTAAGAAGGTGAAGATCGCACCCGGCCATGCATTGGATGTGCATCAATGCCTCGCGCAGTACCCACATTCCAGTTACCATTACTACCTGCGCGAGCATGGCGAGGAGTTTCTGACGGATGCTTGGATGCGTTACCCAATCCCGGATTATCTTGAACATGATGACTTTTGACTGGACTGATCTTGGAGTCCCGAACTTGTTCGGGTTCGTTGCGTCACAGCCCCAACAAGTTGGGGAATCCAAGATTCTTGGAGGCAGCAATGAAAGCAGTTCGTTTGATCAAGCCAGGGCAGCCTCTGGAAATGCAGGAGGTTCCCGTGCCCCCCGTGGGCGCGAAGTACGTGCTGGTCAGGGTCAAGGCGGCGGGCATGTGCCGCTCGGACATGCACTACCGAGCCGGCGCGTCGCCGGTCCACCCCCTGCCCATGACGCTGGGGCACGAGGTGGCAGGCGTGATCGAGGAAGTCGGCACTGAGGTCAGAAACGTCAAGGTGGGCGACCGGGTGTGTCTGCACTACCTGGTCACCTGCGGTGATTGCCGGTACTGCGCCATGGGCAGCGAGCAGTTTTGCACCTCAGGCTCGATGATCGGCAAATATCAGGACGGCGGCTACGCCGAATACATCGCCCTGCCCTCGCACAACGCCGTCCCCTTGCCCGACGATATCCCCTTCGAGCAGGGCGCTATAATGATGTGCTCATCGGCCACGTCGCTTCACGCGCTCCGCAAGGCGGGGCTGAAGCCGCGCGAGAGCGTGGCGGTCTTCGGTGTCGGCGGGCTGGGCATCTCGGCGGTGCAATTGGCGGGGACCTTCGGCGCACTGGACGTGTACGCCGTGGACATCAACGCCGAAAAGCTGAAGCTGGCAGAAAGCTACGGCGCTATCCCGGTGAAC
>JAUWYT010000278.1 GCA_030615705.1 Chloroflexota bacterium | reverse complement strand
GACCAATTCTCCCCCCGGGCCTTCAGCCAGGAAGAGGCGCGCCGTCGGGCAAAGGTCATCGAGGAGACATTAGCCAGCTTTGGGGTGCCAGCCAGAGTAGTTGAGATCAGCCAGGGACCAGTGGTCACCCAATTTGGCGTCGAGCCGGGATATATCGAGAGCACGGGGTCCGATGGCCGCACCAGGCGGAGGAAGGTACGGATTAGCAAGATCACCTCGCTGGTTAAGGACCTGGCTTTGGCCCTGGCCGCCTCTCCCATTCGCATCGAGGCCCCTGTGCCTGGCCGCCCCATAGTCGGAATCGAGGTGCCCAACTCAGAGATCTTCCTGGTCTCTCTGCGAGGGGTGATGGAATCCGAAGAGTTTCGGCGCTTGGACTCCAGGCTCAAAATCGCCCTGGGGCAGGGAGTGGCTGGCCAGCCGGTGGTAGCAGACCTGGCTACCATGCCTCACCTCCTCATCGCCGGAGCAACCGGCTCAGGCAAGTCTGTCTGTATCAACTCCATCACCACCTGCCTGGTCTTTAACAATCCTCCTGAGGACCTGCGCCTGGTGATGATAGACCCCAAGATAGTGGAACTTAGCCGCTTCAAAGGTCTCCCCCATCTCTTGAGTGGAGTGGAGACCGAAGTGGAGCGCGTCATCGGGGTGCTCAAATGGGTCACCCGGGAGATGGACGAGCGCTACAAGAAGTTCGCTCAAGCGGGGGCCCGCCACCTGAAGGATTATAACCGCAACGTGAAGCCCCATCGCGAACGCCTGCCTTACATCGTAGTCGTCATTGACGAGTTGGCCGATTTGATGCTATTTGCGCCAGCCGAAGTCGAGCGGCTGGTATGCCGCATCGCTCAGATGGCCCGGGCCACGGGGATTCACCTGATCCTCGCCACTCAACGGCCCAGCGTGGACGTGGTGACGGGGCTGATCAAAGCCAACTTCCCGGCCCGCATCAGCTTCACCGTGACCTCTCAGATAGATTCCCGGGTAATCCTCGATTCGGCTGGGGCCGAGAGCCTCCTGGGAGAGGGGGACATGCTTTACATGGCCTCGGACTCCAGCAAGCTGGTCAGGATTCAGGGCTGTTTCGTGTCCGACGAGGAGATAGAGCGGGTGGTCGAATTCTGGCGGGCAAAAGCCGAGCCAGATTGGCTAAGGGAGGAAAAGCCGCCCTGGGAGGAGCTAATGGAGGAAGACAAAGAAGATGAGCTCCTAGAAGAGGCCATCGAGATAGTGAAAAGATATAATCGTGCCTCGGCCTCCTTCCTGCAGCGGAAGTTGCGCGTTGGCTATCCACGGGCGGCCCGCATCATGGATCAATTGGAGGAGCGGGGTGTAGTAGGCCCCCTCAAAGACGATGGGCGCTCTCGCGAGGTGCTCATCAGCGCACCGGACGAACTCTCGACCGAGGACTTAGAGGGAGTAGATTAGTATCTCATCGGTCAAATTCCCGCACAAACGGCAAGATATTAACCACAAAGACACAAAGGCACAAAGAAAACAAAGAAAAACCTGGTGTCTTGGTATCTTGGTGCTTTTTTTTTGAGATAGGAAAAGGAGGAGAGAAAACGTGGCCAAGAAGAGAAGAAAGCCAGGAAAGGCCAAAAAGGATGCTGTCGAAGTCAAGGGTACGGTGATAGAAGCCCTGCCCAACGCCATGTTTCGGGTCAACCTGGAGACTGGGCACGAGGTTTTGGCCCACATCTCAGGCAAGATGAGGATGTATTACATCCGAATCCTGCTGGGTGATAAGGTGCTCGTAGAGCTATCGCCCTACGATCTGACCCGCGGCCGCATCACTTATCGCTACAAGAGGTGAGGGGCCATGATCTACGTGGGTACAAGTGGCTACAGCTACGCTGACTGGGTAGGCCCCTACTACCCGCCGGATCTCCCCAAGCAGGAATGGCTCTCTTTCTATGCCCGGGAGTTCCAAACCAGCGAGCTCAACTTCACCTACTATCGGGTCCCCAGCCCCTGGACGCTGGAGCGGATAGCGAAAAAGACGCCTGGGGGCTTTCTCTTTGCCGTAAAGGCAAACAGGAAGATGACCCACGAGCGAGAGGATAACGAGGAGGTCTTCGCTGAGTTCTGTGCGGCGTTACGGCCCCTCTTGGAAGCCGACAAATTCGGCTGCGTCCTGGCTCAGTTTCCCTACTCCTTCCACAACAACGAGGAGAGCCGAGAGTATCTGTGCCTTTTCCGCGAGCGGATGGGTGAGCTGCCCGTGGTGGTGGAGTTCCGCAACAGGAAATGGATCTCGCCGGAGATCTTTGATCTGCTGCGCGAGTTGGGTTTGGGTTTCTGCTGCGTGGACCAGCCGCAGCTCAAAGGTCTGATCCCCCCCGTCGCTGAGGTCACCGGGCCGGTGGCCTACGTGCGCTTTCATGGCCGCAACGCTGCCAAGTGGTGGCGCCACGACGAGGCATGGGAGCGCTACGATTACACCTACACCACCGAGGAGCTCTCCGAGTGGGTGCCCAGGATCAAAGGCCTGGATGAGCAAGCGCAGATGACCTTCGCCTTCGCCAACAACCACTGGCAGGGGCAGGCAGTGGATACCGCGCGGCAGCTCAAGCTCCTGCTGGGAGGGTAGGATACATGCCTGCCGATCAATGCCACCAGACTAGATCCCATTCTCCGGCACACTCGTTAATTGCCATAGCCAGCAGTCGTAAGCGAATCTTCGAGGGAAACGAAGGATGGAAATCCGAGTTGATCCGCATACCCTAGAACGCGCCGAGGAACGAGGCACAAATGAAGAGGAAATCGAGGATGTACTCAACACAGGGTTCCCCATACCGGCGAAATACGGTCGTATGGGGAAAGCCAAGATCTATGACTTTCATCAAGAGCGGCACGGTAAGCACTATGAGCAAAAGAGAGTGGAAGTGATCTACACCCTTGAGAGATGTTATCATAACCGTGACGGTATATGTCTTCTATGGGGAATGGGAAGGATAAGATGCAGATTATGTACAATGTTAAGACAGACTTGCTCTACTTTCGCCTGGATGAACGAAAGCAGCAGGTGATTAACAGGCGACTCTCCGAGGACATTGTGCTGGATATTGGGGAAGATGGCCGAATTGTGGGTATTGAGATTCTTGATGCTTCCAAACATCTGAATCTGGAGAGGCTATTGCCTGTGAAATATGAGATTCCACTTGAGGCGGTGTAGCGCAACAGATAGGCAGCGGATAATCGCACAAAAAGACTGCCCATCCGCTTATCGTTCG
>JAUWYT010000028.1 GCA_030615705.1 Chloroflexota bacterium | reverse complement strand
ATAACCTCAGCGATTTCTTCGCTGCCGGTAAAGCCATGCGCTTCGAGCGATTTGAGCTGGGACACACCGTCAGGCCCGAGATGTTCAGGGGAGTGCAGCCAGGCCAGCAGACAATTTCCAGCATCCACGCCCCCTGCCCAGCTAACCCAGGCCCTTGGGACTACTTGGCTTCTCTAGATGAGGGAAAACGAAAGCAAGCTGTAGCCCAGGCAAGGGACACCATCACTTTGGCTCAAAAGTTCAAGGCCCCCGTCGTGATCCTGCACATGGGGAAAGTGGATATAGATCCCTCGCTGGAGAGGCGATTGCGTGACCTATACAACGAAGGCAGGAAGGATACTCAGGGGTACGAAGACGCAAAGTGGCAACTGGTGGAAGCTAGAGCCAGGGGGCAAGCCCAGAGCCTGGCTGCCGCGGCCAGGAGCCTGGAGGAGATCAGTCAATACGCCCAAGCCGCCGGCATCAGGCTTGGCCTGGAGAACCGCTATTACTACTACGAGATCCCCAACATAGAGGAAATGAGCGCTCTCTTGACCTCGTCAGACCCAGCGATGGTCTTCTATTGGCACGACACCGGCCACGCTCAAAATCTGGCGAACCTGGGTTTCACCCGACACGAAGAATGGTTCAAGGCATTCGCCTCGAGGATGGTGGGCGTGCACCTCCACGATATCGTGGGGCTGCACGATCATCGCATCACTGGCAGGTGCGAGATGAACTGGCCTATGATCGCCTCCCACCTGCCTGCCCAGGCCATCCGCACCTGCGAATTCGATTGGCCCTACAGTGAGGAAGAAATCGTGTCCGGCGTGGAATACCTGCGCCAGGTGGGCTGCCTTTGAGAGCAGGTGACTACTCACGTCGGATGTTATGACAAGCATCCTGAGCCTGTCGAAGGATGCGGGGCCTGCAACGGCGTACCCTTCGACGAGCTCAGGGTACTCAGGTGATTTTGCCAAGAGATGATCTGTCTTTAACTATCGAGTTGAGCAGTTGCGAGCGCAGCAAATTAGGAGGTACGAGCATGCGTCTGTCGACACTTTTTGGCCACACCTTGCGTCAGGTGCCCTCCAAGGCACAAACCACAAGCCATCAATTGCTTCTCAGGGCTGGCATCATCCGCCCCCCAGCCGCAGGCATATACACCTACCTGGCGCTGGGGCGGCGAGTTTTACGCAAGATCGAAGAGATTGCGCGCCAGGAAATGGAAGCCATCGGAGGACAGGAGCTGCTAATGCCCCTCACCCTAACCGCCGAGGAGATCGTGGCTGACCTGTGTCGCAAAGAGATCGAATCCTATCGCCAACTGCCCACCCTGATCTACCAAATCCACACCAAATTCCGTGACGAGTACCGCTCCCGAGTTGGCTTGATGGAGGCCCGAGAGTTCATAGCGAAGGAGGCCCTCAGTTTTCACCTCGACTCAAAGGGCCTAAACGACTTCTACCCACGCATCTACCAGGCTTATGTAAACATCTTCCACTCCTGCCGCCTGGAGACTGTTGCCGTAGAAACCGAGGTCGGCCACGAGTTCATCATCCCCTGCGAGGCGGGAAAGCACACTTTCATGTTATGCTCCGAGTGTGACTATGCCGCCCATGCCGAGGAAGCAGAGTTCGCCAAGACGGAAGTGCCACAGGAGGTGGAAAGGGCGGTTGAGAAAGTAGCCACGCCAGACTGCAAAACCATCGCGGCCCTGGCTGACTACGTCGGAGTGCCCACCAAAAGAACCCTGAAAGCTGTGTTTTATGCAACTGAGGGGGGTGAAGTGGTCTTCGTGGTCATCCGCGGCGACTTTAAGATCAGCGAGACCAAACTGAAAAATGCTCTAGGAAGCGCAGATTTACGCGCGGCTACCGAAGAAGAAATCTTTGCCGCGGGGGCTGTGCCTGGCTATGCCTCCCCCGTGGCGGTGGGCGGTGTGAAACTGGTGGCAGATAACTCGGTCCTGCTGGGCTCCAACTTCGTGGCCGGGGCCAACGAGGATGGCTACCACCTAATGAACGTCAATTATCCCCGTGACTTCCGGGCCGATATCCTAGCAGACATCGCCCAGGCTCAGGCCGGCTATGCTTGCCCCCGTTGCCGCAGTCAACTGACAGAAACACCCGGCATCGAAGTTGGCTATTTGAAGTGTGGCGAGAGGGCTGCTGGGGCCCTCTACCTTGATCAAGATGGCAAGGCCAAACCCATCGTTATAGGCTCCTACGGCATAGACCTGGCGCGGCTGATAGCCGCCGTTGTCGAGCAGCATCAGGACCAAAGGGGCATCATCTGGCCGGCCTCCATCGCCCCCTATCAGATCCACCTTGTTGTCTTGGGAGCTGATGAGGGAGCAATGGCCAAAGCAGAGGAGGTCTACGCCAACTTGAACGCCCTGGCCTACGAGGTCCTCTATGATGACCGCGATGAGAGTGCTGGGGTCAAGTTCAACGATGCTGACCTCATCGGCGTCCCCTTACGCCTCACTCTGAGCCATCGTACCCTGAAAGAAAATGCCATTGAGATCAAGCTGCGTTGGAAAGAGGGCTATGAAACCATCGCCTTAGACGTGCTTCCCAGAGAGCTCGAAAGATTGTTGGCTCTCAGATGGCGCAAGCACCCCGATTTGCAGGCAGTCCCTCCTGGAGAGTTGATGTCCCTCTTCACCAACTCCCAACAGGGAACCACGACTTGCACGATTTGCCCAAACATGCTATAATATAAATGTGATAAGGGTTTTATTGGAAAAGTGGGCAGCCCCCACTTTTCTTGCTATCAGAAAGCTTAGCAAACCCACATTTTAAGTTCTAGCACGAAACAGGGGGAATCAAGACTTGAAAAAGAGCGATTTTGCAGTTGCCTTTAACCAAATCTGCAGCGAGAGAAGCCTGGACAGAGAGGTAGTCCTGGAAGCCCTTGAGGTCGCCCTATTGACGGCCTACAAGAAAGACTTCGGCTCATCTCAGAATGTCACGGCCAAGATAGATCCGGAGACCGGACAGGCTAGGCTCTACACTGCCAAAGAGGTGGTAGAGGAAGTCCAGGATGAGCGCTTTGAGATTTCTTTGGCCAAGGCCAAGAGGGTCAACGAGGATGCCGAGTTAGGTGAGTTAGTGATGATCGAGAACACCCCCGAGCACTTCGGGCGCATCGCTGCCCAGACAGCCAAACAGGTCATCTTGCAGCGCATCCGCGAGGCTGAGCGCGATGCCCTCTTTAGCAGCTATGTCGAGCGCGAGGGAGAGCTCATCAACGGTACTGTACAGAACATTATGCCTCAAGGTGTAACCCTAAACCTGGGCCGAACTGAGGCCCTCCTTCCTAGGAGTCAACAGATTCCCGGTGAGTACTACCGGCTCCACCAGCGGGTGCGGGTCTACGTCCTTGAGGTGCACAAGACAAACCGTGGCCCTCAGATCGTCGTCTCCCGCACTCATCGCAATATGCTTCGCCGCCTGCTCGAGCTGGAAGTGCCCGAGATCTTCAATGGCACGGTCGAGATCAAGGCCATTGCCCGCGAGGCGGGGTCGCGGTCAAAGGTGGCTGTAAACGCTGTTCAAGCGGGGATAGATCCGGTGGGGGCATGTGTGGGTATGCGCGGTGTCAGGATTCAAAGCGTCGTCAAAGAACTGGGCGGCGAGAAGATTGACGTAGTTGAATGGAACCCTGACACAAGCGTTTTCATCGCCAACGCCCTGAGTCCAGCAAAAGTCATGAACGTCTATCTGAACGATGACCCCACTAAGGGCAAGACGGCCACCGTTCTCGTGCCCGACTACCAGCTCTCCCTGGCTATCGGCAAAGGGGGACAAAATGCCCGCCTGGCGGCCAAGCTGACCGGCTGGCGCATTGACATCAAGAGCGCCACGGAAGCTGCCAAAGAGGCACTGCAAAAAGCCAAAGAAGAAGAGATCGCCCAAGTAGCTGCTGTAGTCGAGAAGAAAGACATCCTGGCCTTAGCCGAGGCTATTCTGATGAGAAAAGAGGAGGCTCCCCCCACGGCCGCAGAGCTGCAGGTGCTTAAAGAGGCGATTGATGTGATAGAAACAGCTACTGCGAAAGAGAGAGCCAAAGAAGGTCTCCCAATCAAGGTGTTGGGCCTCAGCACCCGGGTGTACAACTGCCTCTATCAAGCGGGAATTACCAGGGCAGAGGAGGTATTAAGGAAGCTAGCTGAAGGCGATGAAGAGATGTTGGCCATAAAGAACTTCGGCCCGAAATCGCTGGCTGAATTAAAAGAGAGGCTGCAGGCTAAAGGCTTCGTCCCCGTCGAGGGTGAGGTGCCCATCGAGGTGTTGGGCCTCAGCACCCGGGTGTACAACTCCCTCAATCAAGCGGGAATTGCCAAGGTAGGGGAGATATTGGAGAGGCTAGCCAAAGGCGATGAAAAGATGTTGGCCATCAATAAGTTCGGCCTGAAATCGCTGGCTGAGTTAGAAGAGAAGCTGCAGGCTAAAGGCTTCGTCCCCGTTGAGGAGGAAGTAGAGATCGAGGCAGTTAGTGAAGAGCCGGTGGAAGCGATCAAGGAAGAGGAGATCGAACCGGCTGCTCCGGAGGTAGAAGAGGTAACCGAAGAGGCAGTCGAAGCCGTGCCTGTCGAGGAAGAGGTGCCAGTCGAGGAGATGGAGCCCATCGCAGAGTATGAGGAAGAAGAGGAAGTACACGAGTACGAGGAGGAAGACGAATTAGAGGAACGCCGAAAGAAAGAGAAGAAACGCCAGTTGGTCTACGACGAGAAACTAGGGAAGGTAGTAGCCAGGCGACGCCGCAAGCCCGGCCGTCGCCGTGAGGAGTGGCAGGACTACTAATATTCCTCACCTCTCCACCAGAAGAGATTGAGCATGCCTCGCAAACACGTACCACAACGAACCTGCGTCGGCTGTGGAAAGATACGCCCCAAGCGGGAGATGGTGCGCATCGTCCGAACGCCCGATCGCGGAGCGGAGATTGACGAAACAGGGAAGAGGTCCGGCCGAGGCGCTTACCTGTGCCGACGCCAAGAATGCTGGGAGATAGCGCTACAGAAAGATCGCCTAGAGCACGCTCTCAAAACCAGCTTGACCGATGAAGAGCGAGCAACGCTGCAAGAATTCGCTCAAGGGCTGCAGGCGACCGAGGAGTGAGAGGCTCAAGGTGCAAGATAGAATATATGGGAGCTAACGGGGGTAAGGCAATGAGGACTTGATCTGAGCGTGAACCTGCCTATCCCCTCACTGCTAACCCCGCTTCTCCCCACATAGACTAACTCCGCATCTTTATCCCAGAGAGTAAGGGTCTTTTAGAACTCCTGGCTAAAGCGTCATTACAACTCAGAAGAGTGCAGCTAGAATGACTTGGAGTCGAAGCCTTAGCCGGCTTTTTCCGCCTGAAGGCTCCACTCCCCAAGCTGTTCTGGTCAGACCCAACTCAGAAGACAATAGCTTGCTAGGGGGTCTCCGCGAGAGTCGATGTTTCTCGCAGGGTGCGACGCACTTCTCTAGGGCTTGACACAACCCTCTCACCGGGTTCGCAAGGGAGAACACTGTTCGCTAAATTCCGCGTTAATCGCTAGAAAGGGGATACAAATGACCGAAAAACAGAACAGGAAGGCCGTCGAAATACCTGATTTCTTGACCGTCAGGGCACTGGCTGATTTGATGGAGGTCAGCCCCATCCAAGTCATCAAGGAGCTGATGGACAACGGTATCCTGGCCAACATCAACCAGCAGATTGATTACGAGACGGCAGCCATTGTAGCAGAGGAGATGGGCTTTGAGACCAGGCCAAAGGCCCCTCCTGCTGTCGAAGAAGAGATCCCCATGATCCCTCAACCCCTCAAGGAGCGCATTTATGAAGGCGAGGCCCCTGAGGACCTGGAGCCCCGGCCGCCGGTGGTCACCATGCTGGGGCATGTAGACCACGGCAAGACCACACTGTTGGATGTGATCCGGCATACCAACGTGGTGGCTGGTGAAGCAGGGGGAATAACCCAACACATCGGCGCCTATCAACTTGAGCACCGGGGCAAGAAGATCACCTTCTTGGACACCCCAGGTCATGAGGCCTTCACTGCTATGCGCGCCCGTGGCGCCCAGGGAGCCGACATCGCCATCCTGGTGGTGGCCGCCGACGACGGGGTGATGCCCCAGACCCAGGAGGCCATTGACCATGCCCGAGCAGCAAGGGTACCCATCGTCGTCGCCTTGAATAAGATGGACAAGGCCAACGCGAACCCGGAGAGGGTTAAACAACAGTTGGCCGACGTGGGATTGCAAATTGAGGAGTGGGGAGGCCAGACAATCTGCGTGCCAGTCTCGGCCAGGGAAAAGACCGGCATTGACGATTTGCTGGATAACATCCTGGCGGTAGCAGAGCTGGCCGAGCTCAAGGCGAACCCCAACCGCTCAGCCATGGGCACGGTCATCGAGGGCGAGTTGGACAAGAGCCGAGGCTCGACTGCCACCCTCCTGGTGCAGAACGGCACCCTACGGTTGGGAGATGCCTTGTTGATCGAGGACCTCTCTGGCCGCGTAAGAGCCATGTTCAACGAACGGGGGGAGCAGGTCAGGAAAGCTACACCTTCAACGCCCGTGGTTGTCCTGGGCCTCTCCAATGTCCCTCACCCCGGTGACACCTTCAAAGTGGTGGAGAACGAAAAGACAGCCCGCGCCATGGCCGCCAGGCGGGCTGAGGAAAAAGAGAAAGCAGCTATCCAGCCGGCCAGGGTGCTCAGCCTGGACGAGATTTTAGATCAAATCAGGGCCGGGCAGGTAAAAGAACTTAATCTAATCCTCAAGGCTGATGTCCGAGGCACCATCGAACCCATCGTTGACTCCCTGGAAAAGCTGGGCGACGAGGATCTAAAAGTCAACATCCTCCACCAGGGAGCAGGCAACATCAGTGAATCCGACGCCATGTTGGCAGTAGCCTCCCGGGCTATAATCATCGGTTTCAATGTCAAGGTCGATCCGGCCGCAAGCCGCACAGCGGAAGCCGAGGGGGTTGATATCCGCCTTTACGATATCATTTATGAGCTGATTGACGATGTGGACAGAGCACTAAAGGGCCTCCTGGAGCCCGTTTACAAGGATGTGGTCAGCGGCCACGCCGAGGTGAGAGCCGTTTTCACCATCCCCCGCGTGGGCAAAATCGCCGGCGTCTATGTAGCCGATGGCCACGTCGCCCGTAATTCCCTGGCCCGAATAGGGCGGAACGATCAACTGGTCTATGATGGTCGAGTTTCATCCCTGAAACGCTTCACCGAGGATGTTAGAGAGGTTAGGGAAGGATTCGAATGTGGCGTGGGTTTGGAGGGCTTTAAGGACTTCGAAGAAGGCGACATCATAGAGTTGTACAAGAAGGAAAGGGAGAGCTAGCATATCGCCTGTCGCAGCAGACGATGGGCTATGCGCGATAGAGCGAACGAAGTGAGCGAGCGATAAGCCAATGGTTACTCGTCGTCAGAGACGGGTCAGCAGCCTCATTCAAGAAGAACTCAGCGACTTGTTAGAGAAGAAAGTTAGCGATCCGCGCCTTGACTTTGCGACCATCACCGCAGTCGAGATCGGCCCCGACCTGCGCCACGCACACATTCTTGTCAGCACCATGGGAAACCCACAGGAGGCGATGAAAGGGTTCGATCATGCTGCCAGCTTCCTACGACGTGAGCTCGGCTCTCGCTTGGCTTTACGCTATGTGCCTGAGCTGACCTTTCACCTGGACCACTCGCTGGAGCGGGGCGAGCGCATCGATCAACTTTTGAAGGAAATCCAGCAGAACAGGAACTCTTAAGGAGGAAACAAGTGAAGGGGGCCATCGAACGATTCATCCGCGACGCTCGGAGAGTGATGGTCATCACCCATGTGGCACCTGATGGGGACGCCATCGGCTCCCTTCTGGGCCTGGGCTGGGCCTTGCGCTGGCTGGGCGAGGAGTACACTCTGGCCTGCGCCGACCCAGTGCCCAAGGGGTTTACCTACCTGCCCGGCAGCGAGGCGATAGTGACCAGGCCAAAGGGCGAATATGACCTGGTCATCAGCCTCGACTGTGGCGACTTGGAACGGCTGGGGGCGGCCTACGACGAGTCCTTGGCTGGCCTTCCCATCATCAACATTGACCACCACGTGACCAACACGCACTTTGGCACTGTCAATTGGGCTGATACGGGGGCGGCATCCACGGCCGAGATGGTGCTGGACCTGCTTGAGAGCCTGCACGTCCCCCTCGACTCCGACATAGCCCTCTGCCTCCTCAACGGAATTGTCACCGATACACGCGGTTTTCGCACCCCCAATACGACCCCTCGGACTATGCGGGCGGCCCTAAAACTGATGGGGGCGGGAGCACAGCTTCCGGAGATCACCGATCATATCTTCAACCGGCGCCCCTTCTCGGCCATATGCCTGTGGGCCAAGGCCCTGAACGGCGTCCAGTTGGATGGGAGGATCATCTGGAGCCAGATCACCCGGGCCATGCGCCAGGAGTGCGCCTTCTCCGAGAACGGCGATGTCCTGAGCCTGCCGAAGGGCGATGCCGGCCTGGTCAACTTCTTGGGCACCACCGACGAGGCCGATGTGGCCATCGTGTTCGTCGAGAAAGACGACGGCCGGATCGAGGTGAACATGCGGGCCGTGCCCGGTGTTGATATATCTGCTGTCGCCCTGGACCTGGGCGGCGGTGGCCATCCCCAGGCTGCTGGCTGCACGCTGCATGGCGACCTGAACGAGACGCAGGAGAAAGTGCTGTCGGCGGTCAAGGAAGCCATAAAAGACCAAGTTCAGTAGATCACAAATTGTGATCTACTGAGTCTTCGAGCCGAGGAGAGGAAGGGGCTTGAGAAGGCAGCAGATTTCCGGCATCCTCAACATTGATAAGCCTGCGGGGATGACCTCCCACGATGTGGTCGCCCACGTGCGGCATTTGTCGGGCACGAAAAGGGTCGGTCACGCCGGTACCCTCGACCCCTTGGCCACAGGGGTGCTGGTTGTCTGCCTGGGTCAGGCCACCCGAGTGGCCGAGTATCTTATGGCCTCGGACAAGGTCTATCGGGCCCAGATTCGCCTGGGGGTGAGCACTGACACCCACGATGCCGAGGGCGAGGTGACCGCCACAACAGAGGTTGATGTCCGCGAGAAGGAAGTGCGAGAAGCCCTGGCTTCCTTCATCGGCTCCATCCAGCAGGTACCGCCCATGTATTCAGCCTTGAAACATAAGGGAATACCCCTGTACAGGCTGGCTCGGCAGGGCATTACCGTGGAGCGAGAGCCTCGCTCGGTTGAGATTCATAACATCGAGTTGCTCGATTACTTCGCCAAAGCTCAGTACAAGTGGTCGCCGCCGCTACTTCGACAGGCTCAGTACAAGTTGCTCACCATTCGGGTGGAATGTTCGCCAGGCACCTACATCCGCGCCCTGGCTCGCGACCTGGGCCAAAAGCTGGGCTGCGGGGCCCATCTGCAAAGCTTGACTCGCTTGGCCAGCGGCCATTTCACCCTGGAAAAGGCGGTGAGCCTGGATGAATTGGCAGAGGCCTTCGCTTACTTCGGCGGGGCTCAGTACAAGCAGGTGAATTGGCAGAAGTTCATACACCCTCTCGACGAAGCTCTGCTGGATTTCGAACTCATGGTAGTTGATGCCCAGACGGAGACGCGCATCCGCCACGGCCAACAGGTTCAAGGTCCCGACACCTCTGGCCTCCGCCGTGCCTATTCCCAAAAAGGGGAGTTAATCGCCATCCTAAGACGTGACCCCCAGACGGGGCTCTGGCAACCCCAGAAGGTATTTGCAGCGTCCTAGCGTCTTAGCGGCATAGCGTCACAGCGAGCGCCCGCCTTGCCGCTGAGACGCTGAGACACTGAGACGCTGAGCAATGGAGATAATTGATGACCTGTCGTCCGTCAACCCAGACGGCGATACAATCCTCACCGTCGGAGCCTTTGACGGTGTCCACCGGGGGCACCGGCACCTGATCCAGCAAATGGTAGAGGAGGCCAGGCAGGCAAAGCGTTTGGCTGGCTTGATCACCTTCTACCCTGATCCCGGCGCAGTGCTCTCGCCCTACAACCCAACCCGCTACCTGAGCACCCCAGGTGAGAAGGCCGCCCTACTGGAAAGGTTGGGCTTGGACATCCTAGCCATCCTGCCCTTCGATCAGGGGATGGCGCAGACCTCCGCCCGGGATTTCATAGACCTGGTCCGCCGACACCTGCACATGGTGGAGCTTTGGGTGGGGGAGGATTTCGCTTTAGGGCGCGCACGCCAAGGGAATGTGACCGCTCTGCGAGCCATGGAGCAGGAGCTGGGCTTCACCGTACGAGTGATCGAGCCCTTGACCTGGCAGGGCCAGATTATATCTAGCACTCGTATCCGCTCCCTGCTACTGCAAGGGAAAGTGCGCAAGGCCGCTCAACTGTTGGGACGCTATCCCAGCCTGGCTGGCGAAGTGGTGCGGGGAAGCCAGCGTGGGCATTGTCTGGGCTTTCCCACAGCCAACCTGGAAGTACGGAAGGAGCGGATCATCCCTGCCGACGGAACTTACGCCGTCTACGCCAGACTGGGGAAGGAGCGTCACCAAGGCGTGGCCAACGTCGGCGTGCGGCCCAGCTTTGAGATCGGCAGCGAGCGCATCGTCGAGGTCCACATATTGGACTTCAAACGGGAGATCTACGGCTGCGACCTGGTGG
>JAUWYT010000241.1 GCA_030615705.1 Chloroflexota bacterium | reverse complement strand
GAATCCGTGATCCTTCATCCTACTCCAACAGCAGAGATCCAGAATATTCCAGAGACTATTGCGAAGCTCTCTGTCCATCGAGTCTTTCTGAATGACAGTCTTTACAGGCTTAAGCCTCATACGCTGTGAGAATAGCATTTTAACAACATCTCCACACCAAGACTTCACTTCGTTTAGCATCGTGTGAGTGAACTCGGGTTCGCTTAGCTAATCCTTGCTTTTAACTCCAACCTCAACTACCCCTCGAGAGGGTGATCCAGTTTTCTGCGGGGAGCCTTGCGCAGGTTTGTCCTGGCAATCACCGCCTCAACTATGCCATCATAGCCGTCGAAACATTCTGCCCTGCATTGGCAACGAAGCTTCGCAAGGCTGAAGAGTAAGAACTGATAGTCCTAGCCTTTCGCCTCCCCCTCCCGCCTCTTCCTCTCCAGCAATTTCTCGATCTCCTGCGCCAGGCTCTCTACATCGGCGAAGCGACGGTAGACGGAAGCAAAGCGCACGTAGGCGACATCATCGAGCTGCCGCAACTGCTCCATCACGATCTCCCCGATGACCCGGCTCTCCACCTCCCGCTCCCCCCGACTGTAGAGCTTCCCCTCGATCCCACTAACCAGTTCCTCGATACCCTTGGTGGAGATGGGCCGCTTGACGCAAGCCATGCGCACGCCGGTCAGGAGCTTGTCCTGGTCGAATTCCTCCCGTCGCCCATCAGCCTTGACCACCATCAGCCGGATGGGCGCCACCCGCTCATAGGTTGTGAACCGCCGCCCACAGGCCTTGCACTCCCGCCGCCGACGGACGCCCTCACCAGCTCTCCGCGTGTCAACGACCCTGGACTTGTTGCCACAATAGGGACACTTCATCGCAGACCTCCCAGTGATAATCAATGATGCTAGTGCTTTCACGTGTCGTAGCACAAGTGCTCGTATTCAAGATTAAGATGGGCCACAAGATGTTGTGGAACGACTTCTATAATGATACCACAAAGGGGCTAGATTTGCAAGGACAAAGCTTAAAATTGAGCCCTGGGCTCGAAATTTTAAGCTTTTGTATAGTTGCTCAAAATGGCTCTCCCCCTTCCCAACGAAGAAGAAGGGGGAGTAAGTGGTTACCTGGTTCTCGGGGCGGACGCCAGTCCATCGCCGAATGCGTTCAGAATGGCGATAAAACGCTGGAACCCATGTTAAGTAAGCCCCGAAGAGGCAGAAAAAGCTGCTGGACCAGTGTCTAGCAGGAGCAGGGGGATGGTTACGAAGGGGGAAACGCTAGAAAACTTCGCCTAGCCATGGTGAGTCTTTCATCCCCTAAAGTCAGAATGTCAACAAGCAGGCGTAACTAACCTATTGCTTATAGGGTAGGCCTATAACACTATCTGATGAGCAGGTGAGAAGTTATGATGTTATGCTTAGCGGCGCAGGAAGGCCGGAATGTCTAGATCTTCCCTGTCAAAGGTGCGTACCGGGAACTCAATAGCCCGCTTAGCAGCAGTGGACTTCCGCTGATCCGTCACGTCGAATCCGGTGGCGATGACCGTGATCTGGATATCATCCTCCCTCTCAGGGTCAATGACGGCCCCGAAGATGATGTTAACATCTGGATGAGCCGTCTCCTTGATGATCGCCGCCGCCTGATTGACCTCGAAGAGGCTTAGATCGAGCCCACCGGTGACGTTGAAGAGGATTCCCCGCGCTCCATCAATGGTGATATCCAGGAGGGAGCTGGAGATAGCCGCCTGTGCTGCCTCGACGGCTCGGTTGTCGCCGCTGGCCCGGCCTATAGCCATCAGTGCGGCCCCACCCTCAGCCATGATGGACCGCACGTCGGCAAAGTCCAAATTGATAAGCCCAGGCACAGTGATCAGTTCCGAGATGCCCTGGATGCCCTGACGCAACACATCATCGGCCGCCCCAAACGCCTGCTGAAGGGAAGCCTTCTTGTCCACGATCTCCAGCAAGCGGTCGTTGGGGATAACGATGAGGGTGTCCACCTGCTCCTTGAGCTTCTCGATACCTTCCTCGGCTACCTGCTGTCGGCGCCGGCCCTCGAAGCTGAAGGGCTTGGTGACCACGCCAATGGTCAAGGCTCCCACCTCTCTGGCGATTTGGCCAATGATAGGTGAGGCTCCCGTCCCCGTCCCGCCGCCAATGCCAGCGGTGAGAAAGACCATGTCCGAACCTTTGAGGGCCTCGTAGAGCTCGTCGCTGGACTCCTCCGCTGCCTTGAGGCCGATCTCGGGGTCGCCACCTGAACCCAAGCCCTTGGTCAGCTTCTCGCCGATGCGGATGCGTCGGGCGGCGTTGGATAGCATCAGGGCCTGGGCATCGGTGTTAATGGCAATGAACTCGACGCCCCGCAACCCCTCATCAATCATGCGGTTGACGGCATTGGAACCACCGCCACCAATCCCCACCACCCTGATCTGAGCGAAGTTTTCCACTTCCGGTATGCCTTGCATCTTTTTCCTCCTTGCAGTGTTGTTTTGATTAATCAGGCGCCACATGCGAATGCCCCCTCGAACCTCAGCCTGGCAGAAAAGATCTAAGCCACTGAACGAGGCGCTGCCAAAGGCCACCTGGCCTCTCCCTGGGAGGTAAGGCAGCTTCCTCGCGCAACCTCCAGAGCAGCAAGCCAACGCTGGTAGCGTAGGCGGGGCTAGAGAGCACATCAACCAAGCCCTGCAAATCACGAGGCGCACCAATCCGCGCTGGCAATTGCAGTATCTCACGGCCTAATTCCCTGATCCCCGCCAACTGTGCCGTCCCCCCACAGAGGACGACGCCAGCCGGCAACAGACCATCATAGCCGGAACGCTTCACCTCTTGCAGTATGATGCTGAATATCTCTGTAGCTCGGGCCTCAATGATCTCGGAGAGAAACCGGCGGGAGATAGCCTGCCATGAGTCCCAGCCGAAGACGGCCACGTCAATGGTCTCATCCGCAGCGACGCCCTCCGAACGAGCATAGCCATATTTCTCCTTGATCTCCTCGGCCGTAGCGAAGGGAGCGCGAAGGCCGACGGCCACATCGTTGGTCAAATGATTGCCACCGATGGGCAGCACCACGGTGTGCCAGATGCTGCCCTCGATGAAGATAGCCATATCCGTGGTGCCCCCGCCGATGTCGGTCAGGACGACGCCCATCTCCCGCTCATTATCGGTCAAAACCGCCTCTCCTGAAGCCAAGGGGGCCAAGACGAGTTCGTCGATTTCGATGCCCACCTGGTTGATACACTTAACCAGGTTATAGATGGAGGTTGCCGCCCCGGTGATGATGTGGGCCTCCACCTCCAAGCGGAAGCCGTGCATACCCAGAGGCTCACGCACTCCATCTTGCCCATCTACGGTATAGCCGCGGGGTATGACATGGATGACCTCGCGATTGTGGGGGATAGCAATGGCCAGGGCCGCATCCAGCACGCGGTCAACGTCGTCCTGGGTTATGCTGTGGCCCCTCGAGACAGCCACCACGCCCCGGCTGTTGAAAGAAGAAATGTGCGCACCGGCCACGCCAACGTGAGCCCGCCCGATCTCATAGCCGGAGACGCGTTCCGCCTTCTCTACAGAGGCAGCGATGGCCTCGGTGGTCTCGCTGACGTTGACCACCATCCCTTTGCGCAACCCCTTCGAGGGAACCACGCCTACGCCCACGATGTGCAAGGCGCCCTCCTCGTCCACCTCGCCGACCAGGGTACAAACCTTAGTCGTGCCAACGTCAATGCCTACGATGGTTCTCTCCAATGCGATCCTCACTTTTAGCCTATGACTTATCGTCCATTTCTCTATCGCT
>JAUWYT010000153.1 GCA_030615705.1 Chloroflexota bacterium | reverse complement strand
GCGACTCTCGGTGTCGCCTATTTGCTGGAGTAGTTCCTCGAGACTCGATAACATCTTTTCGACTCAAGCCCCCAAGATTCCATTTGGGGGTGTGCTACCACGAACAGCACCGCTAAGATCACGGAGATAGAATCGGCTGACCGCTCAGCAGGCGAACGATGTCATGATATGATACGATCAACATCAAGCCGATGAGGATGACTAGTCCCACCAGGTGAATGAATCCCTCCTTTTCCGGGGCTACCCTCTTGCCACGGCGCAGGGCTTCGAAGGCCACGAAGGCCAAACGCCCACCATCGAGGGCGGGGAAAGGCACCAGGTTGAAGATAGCCAGGTTGACGCTGAGGAAAGCAGTGAATTGCATCAGGGCTACCAGGCCGGACTTGGCGATCTCGCCGGTCACGGCCGCCAAACCAACTGGCCCCCTGATGTCAGGGGCGATGGCTCCTTGGATCATGCGCGCCACTCCGGAGAAGATGGCTCGGAAAACGTCGCCGGTCGCCCCGGCCGCCAGGGGAATTGCCTCCCAGAGGGAATAGCGTAGGGTATCTGTTCCTACAACATCAACAGTTTGAATGATCACTCCCATAGGCCCTTGATTAGCTGGCGGCTCCTGCCTTGGCGTCAAGCGGACGGACAGGGTTCTCTCACCGCGCTTGATGCTAAGAGTGACTTCCTCCCCCAGCCTCTCTTTGGTGTAGCGGCTGAGCTCATAGGTGTTCCGAACGGTCAGGCCATCTATGCTTTGCACGACGTCGCCTTCCTGTAAGTCTGCCTCCGCTGCCGGGGAGCCAGGCGCGACACCGACGATAGTTACCGACCCGACGGGGATATCGAAGCCAACTAAACAAACGCCGACGAACAAGAGGAAGGCCAGGCCGACGTTCATCAGTGGACCAGCCAGGAGTACGCTGGCGCGGGTTAGCTTGCTCTTGACGGCGAAGCTGTCCGGTTGGCTGGGGTCTTCCTCACCCAGCATACGCACAAAGCCGCCGAAGGGGATAAGATTCAGTGTGTACTCGGTGCCACCGCGTGTGGCGATGGTGAGAAGGCGCGGTGGGTAACCGAAGCCAAATTCCTCAACCTTGATGCCGGTTGATTTGGCCACTATAAAATGGCCCAACTCGTGAACGAACACCAGAAGACTCAAGACAAGCAGAAAAGCGATTATGGTCATGATTATTCAGGTATCCTTTCCCAATGCGGTGTGGCTAATGTGGCCATATTCGTTCCCCATGACGGTAGTCAGTGATCTCAAAGAAGCACAGCCAATACTTCAACCGTCGTTGGGACAGGCAGTACCAACCCGCCTGGCGCACCCATTCGGCCAGCCGTTCTGGCCCGTAACGAGCGAACAGCCAACGTAACTCCGACAGGTCACCCCAGGCCAGCGTGCGTTCGATCACTGTGAAAGCGCTGCGTTCCGGATTGAGGTCTTCCAACACGTACTCCTGGAAGAACTGCCGCAAGCTCATCGGGATGCCGGCCAGTTAGTTCCAGCGTATCATCAGCCATAGACATCTCGCTACACCATTTCTACGGGCAACCGCAAGGGTTGCCCCTTACCAGCTATCCTCCCCCACGAGCATTTAATTATAGTCCCTTGGGGCTAATCTGGCAAGTGTCGACAACCCCGTGTTGGGCGAAGCGGCCTCGAACAAGCCGGACGGTTGCAAGACCATCCAGTCACAGAGGCATCGTGTAGCGGGTCACTCAGAGTAGTCCCGATACCCTCGCGCTCCATCCGAGTACAGAAGCTGTACTCGACATGTTCCTGGTTTGGGGTCCTGGAGAATTACTGCGAGGTAAGGTAGACGGTGGCCGATTTCGACTTTTTCTGAGAAGAGCCTTCGACTCCGCGGTATCTGGATAAAAGCGTCGAACGACTTACGGATTTGGCTTCGTTGGTGGAATAGAACCCGTGCATAGGTTGTCGAGACTGGGTAGGCCTTCCAACCCCTAATCATGTCAGGGTCATACTTGCCTTCTCCCTTGAAGAAGCAGCCAAGCGGCGAGTAGTTTGTCGCCAGGGCAAATGCGTCGATCAACACGTCTCGCCCGTCGGCCTCATATCTTGCTCCCAGTGCTGTGTAATCAACAAAGTAGGACAGCAGCTCATCATATGCCTACAGTAGGGGCAAATGCCTATTGCAAATCTTCAGCTCAAGTGCGATCCAGAATTCCTTGCCCTCTAGAAAGGTTTTGACCAATAGGTCAGGCGAGAGAGCACTTTGATGAACTACGAAGGATTCTAATTGCTCAGCGTGCTCGCGATTCTTTGCCTCCTCATAGACAGATGCGATGGAATCGAATTCACTGAGCCAGCGGGCGATTACCAGCTTGAGTTCGCCCTCGGTGACTTTCTGGAGCGATGACTTACCATCCGGAAGGAATCTCGAGACATCCATAGTTCACTCCGTACCGCACACGGTCTCTGTGTACAACTGGGCCGCTGCCTAGATAGGCCATTTTCGTCCAAGACCAGGTAGGGGCAGTTATCCGTCGCCGCCCTTTGCTATTGCGCCCGAACTCTGTTTGGGCATTCACGGCTCTATCACCCGCGCTGCTGGGCCAGGCCCACTTACGATGACCTCCAGCACCTCCTCGATGTCTCTGAGCCGCCTTTCTACCTCGGCCTGGTCGGCGGCCTGGCAGATGAGGTGGACGTTAGGGCCAGCATCGAGGGTGAAGTAGACCTCCAGCCCCTCGGCCCGCCAATTCTGTACCTCGTGAATCAACTGTATGGAGCTTGGCAGCCAGTAGTAGATGGGGGGGCGCGAGGTCATCATCACGGCGTGCATGGAGATGGCATCCTCTTCTATGAGGGGCCCCAGGGTCGCCAGGTCCTTCTCCAGCAAGGCTGCTTTCGCCTTGGTCAGGCGATCCGCTAGACTAGCTAGGCGGGCCTGGAAGAAGGGGCTGCTGGGGGCAAGGGAGTGTCCCTCGGTAGAACCGACAGGCTTCTTGGCTCGGCTGACGAGGGCAATTACGTCTCGCAGGTCCCAGTGTTCTGGAGGGGCTATCTGCTCAGCGAAGGACTCCTCGCTGGAACTTCCAGCCGTCCATTCGCTGAATCCCCCAGGTATGGAACGACAGGCTGAGCCGGAGCCAAAGCGGGCCAGGATCGAAAGCTCCCTCTGGCTCAACTCCAGCCCTGCCGCTCTGCTCGCCGCCAGGGACAGGGCGGCGAAGCCCGAGGCCGAGGAGGCCAGGCCCGCGCCAGAGGGAAAGCTGTTCTTGGAGATCACCCTGGCCCTGGCTCGCAGCCTGGCCATCGCTCTCACCCGGTCCAGGTGGGCCACGATTCTCTGCCTCGTCTCACCTCGCTCCTCTCGCCCGTCGAGGATAACCAGATCGTCGTCGTAATCGGGCGAGAACTCGACGGTGGTGATCGTGGTGAGCCTGTCCAGGTTCATGGAGAGCGAGGAGTTAGCTGGCAGATTCAGCTCCGCGTCCCGCTTGCCCCAGTACTTGACAAAAGCGATGTTGGCACAAGCGACAGCGGTTGCTTTCAGTACAGACATCGGACGTGTACCCTTTGGGGCTCAACGCCGCTCAACACCGAACCTCCGCCGCCAAAGGGGATGACAGCGATGTCACTATCGGCGGCCCAGGCCAGCAGCGCGGCCACCTCGCCCTCATCAGCAGGGTAGACCACGGCGTCGGGCGGGTGGGGAATGTAGCCAGCGCGCAGGCGGATCAGGTCGCGGTAGCTCTTGCCGTAAGCGTGCTCGGCGCGGGTGCGTCGGTAGGTGAAGATCGCCTCGTCGCCCAGCAGTTTGCGTGGCGAGGTCAGCAGCCGGTCGTCGAGCCGGGTGAGCCGCAGATCAATCTCCTCCAGGGAGACCGGTGGGCTTGGCTCCCGATCCGCGGGCAACTCGAGCATCCGCTCCAGCCCGGGCCAGAAGGCGGTGCGGCCTTTCAAGTCAAAGGATTGGGCCAGCGTACCCCAGCCCCACCAGCGCAGATTTTGGATATCCATGCACTCCCTTCTGTGATGACCTTCGCCCCAGGCCCCCAATCAGACATCTCTTGGCTCGAATAGTATATCAGATTTCGGCCTTTTGGCAAGAACAGTAGCCACTTGCACGAATAGCACAAGTGGCTCTTTGCTGCGTGCTTCTCGACACCGGATGGCGTCCGATCTAAAGAAAGGCTCCCCCTTCCCGTTGTCTATCTCAGTCCCCAGGGCTATTGCAGCGTGCCCCGTGCTCCCCAGGCAGTTTCCAAGTTCAACGCCATCCACCTGCACAATTGAGGGACCAAAGGACATTCCAAATTAGAATGGCTCTGGTGGTTTCCGAGTATGACCATGACCCTCAGCTAACGTTCTCGGGTTGCGGTGGACGCCCAGAGATTCAAGAGGCCCGCGCTCTGGGCATCACCGGCGTTTCGATATTCATCATCGGGAACCTGGTGGTAGGGGCCCAACCCTCCTAGAGTCCCTTGGCCTGCCAGCGTATTCGCTGCTTGTGTAGTCGGGTACGCCTTCAGGCCGATAGACTTGATTCCGGACTTCATTCCCCTCTTGGGATACTTGGACGACCTTATCTTAGTTCCTCTCGGTATCGCTCTTGCGCTGAAGATGGTACCCAAGTCAGTCTTTAACGAATGCAGGGGAAAGGCCCAAGAGACTTTGAGCCAAGACAAGCCAAGAAACTGGGGGGCAGCCGTTGTCATCATCGCCCTTTGGCTTTTCTTGATAGCCCTGGTCGTAGTTGCAGTGGCACAGATTATCAGGGGATAAAATGCTCGCTATCATTCACACTTCGCAAAGCCTGGGAACAAGAAAGGAAGCCGACCGATGAAAGTGCAGTGGTTAGGTCATTCCTGCATTGAGATCATCGGCCAGAACCACATCCTGATAGACCCCGACTGCCTGCGTCAGCCGTTGCCCGATAACGTAGCCGAGATCCAGGCGGGCGCGGTGTTGGCGGCCAAGGACGTGTGTGAGATCGACAGGGGTCAGGGGGTTCCCATGCGGCGGCTGTTCGCCGTGGAGCCGGGCGACGTGGTGGATAACGTTCGGATGCTCGTGGGCTACAGCTCGGTGGGGTGGCTCTCTGAACTCTGGGCTCGCGTTTGGGGCGGCCGGCACGAGTTCCCAGGCGGCACGCCCTTTTCCTTCTTGGTAGAGGACGACCCTTCGACAGGACTTCGGCGAGCCTTCGGCGTGAGCGCTCAGACTTCGG